>JAFDET010000247.1 GCA_019310195.1 Deltaproteobacteria bacterium | reverse complement strand
AGCATGGGCGTCAGGCTGCGCAGCCGATCGATGGGCTCGAAGGAATCCGCCGCGGTCAGCCCGCCCACCAGGTCGTCGCCCGAGGCCGAGAACTTGATGTCACCCGTGAGCCGGCGCATACCGAGTCGCGTCACCATGGTGTGGGGGATCACGCCGGTGAGGGAGCAGGTGGTCTCGTCCATGCCCTCTTCGATCTCGGCGTTGCCACGGTTCCCGGAGGCCATGTGCTGGACGATCACCGCGGTGTTCCAGCTGTCTGCAAGTCCATTGATCGCCCGGTAGCGCAGGGTCCGATCCGAATCCCAGCCTGCCAGCACGCCGCGCACGGCGGTCATCAGCTGACGCTTGGGGTCGCCCAGTACCTCGTCGAGGAGATCGCCCGAGCCCTGGTCGCGCAGGATCGTCTTGCAGCTTTCGACGACCTCCTGCATCGCTTCCCAGGGAAGATCGTTCTTGTAGCGGACGCCGTGGCTGCGCTTGGCCTGCTCCACCAGGTCGAAGCGCTCCAGATCCACCCCCAGCACCGCGCCACCCCAGGAGGTGAGGAAGCGCCGGTAGCTGTCGTAGGCGTACCAGGGGTCCTCCGCGGCCAGGGACTTGACCACCGCGTCGTCCATCCCGACGAAGACGATCGTGGAGAGGATGCCCGGCATCGAGAATCCCGACGAAGACGATCGTGGAGAGGATGCCCGGCATCGAGAACACCGATCCGCCGCGCACCGCCAGCAGCAGCGGGTTCTGGGGGTCGCCGAAGCGCAGGCGACGGCCCTCGCGGCGCGCGATGTCGTGCTCCAGGATCTCCAGGTGCGCCTCGAGCTCCTCCTTGAGCCGTTCGCCGGCGTCGTCGAGGATCCCGGACTTGCCCAGATCCGCCGGCACCACGAAGCCGTCTCGCGTCGGGATGCCCGCGTGGCTGATGCGGATCAGCCCGCTGCCCTTGGCCCCGTAGCGCTCGCGCAGCACAGCGTCGGAATCCGCAAGACGCGCCTCGATCTCATCGCCGTGGGAAAGATGAAGGACGTCGTACGGCGCGAGCTCGGGCGCTCCATCCCGCTGGGCGGCCGCGTCCGAACCGCCCTCGATGCGTGCGACCACGTGCGACTTCGCCAGGTCGCAGAGGTAGACGATGTTGTTGAGATCGTGCAGGTAGCGCTGCAGGTTGGCCAGCACGATGCGCAGGTCGTCGGGCGAGAGCTCCAGCAGCTGTCCCAGCGCCTCGAACGAGAGGCTGTTGCGCTGCAAGACCTGGTGGTAGCAGTCCTGAACTGCGTCCAGGATGTTGAGCAGCTCCGCATCGCTGCGGCCCGCCGTCCGCAGCATTCCCGTCAGCTCGCAGAGTGCGTCGGAGCGGAGCCCCCCATGCACCAGGTTCCCGGCCGAGATGCGGACCAGCTCGAAGCACTCGTCGAGCAGCACGCCACGCTCCTGGTAGGAGCCGGCGATGTGGCGCACCGACAGGTAGCCCATCTCTTCGAGCAGGCAGTCGAGCTGGTAGAGCAGGTAGCGCTGCTCGCGGAACCCGCGCTCTTCGATGAGCGCCTCCACGTGCCCGCGCAGCCGCGCGGCTCCCCGGACGGCGCCCAGGAACGCACCGCGACCGTGGTCGGCGAGCACGGCGTCCAACTCCGTGTAGAGCGATTCCAGGCAGCGCGCGCGCAGGGCGGCGTCCAGTCGCTCGACCACGCTCCGCAGCGCCTGCTCGGCGTTCGGGGCGTCGAAGTCGTCAGCGGCCGGATCCAGCTCCTCGAGCTCGCGCAGCTCGCCTTCCAGCCCGGAGTCCGGAAGCAGCGCGGCCACCTCTTCGGCCTTCCTCACCAGGATCCGCACGTGGTGGCGGAAGACCCAGCGGTTCCGGGCCTGGATGCCGCCGCTGACGATCGCGTCCAGCTCCTCGTCGAGGCCGGTGCCGAACTCGCAGCGGACCAGGGCCGCCGCGTAGGCGTCCTGCCACTCGCGGATGCGATCCACGATCTCGGAGCGGCCGAGCAGCTTCTCGAGGTTGCGCAGGATCCGCTCCACCAGGTTGCGGGCCGCGCTGCTGCGGCGCGCGGCCTCGTCGGCCTCCGAGACCGAGTCGACACCCAGCTCGGCCAGGGCGCCGGCGCTCCCGCTCTCGAGGTAGCCGTGGTAGGCGCCGGCCAGCGCCAGGGTCTGTGCGCCGAGCGCGTGGTGGCTGCTGCGGCGTAGCTCGTTGGCAATGCGGCTGCCCCGGACGTGGACTTCGGCCAGGTCGATGGCGTCGCTCCAGACCTGGTCGATCAGGTTGGGCCGCAGCAGCAGCGCGGAGACGTGGCGGACCAGCACGCGCATGGGAAGCTTCAGGCGGTCCGCGAACGGCCCGTCCAGAACCTTGACGATCTCGGCGTCGAGCTGGCTCACCTCCGGGCGCAGGTTCTTGGCGCCCAGGAAACCGGAGAACGACTTCCCGCACAGGCGCACCACCAGGGTCCGCAGGTAGACGGCCGCCCGGTAGTAGTTGGGCGAGGTTTCCAACTCCCGCAGCAGGGTGACCATGTCTCGCACGCGGGCGACGCGGCCCTCGGGAACCGACTCGACCTCGTAGCCGTAGAGGTCGTCCTCGAGGTCGATCACGCGGCCCTGAACGCCGAGCATCTCGGCCAGCCGGGCGTCGCTGAGGATGGCCCCGGGTGCGATGGGCCGGCGCTCGAGGGTCACCTCGTCGCCCTGCACGAAGTGCACGAGCAGATCGTCCCCGGCCAGGTAGGGAACCATCAGCCGCTCGCCATCGACCACGATCCGGTCGTTCACGATCTCGAAGGGCCGCACGGCCTTCCAGGTCTCGGTCCGGAAGCGGATGTAGTGGCGCAGCGCCTGGCGGCGTTGCGCCGCGTCGTCACTCCGAACGAAGGCCCGCTGCAACGCGAGACTCACTTCCCGCAGCCCCTTCTGCTGGGCCTGCGAGAGCGCCGTTCGTGGGGCCGAACGCGGAACCTCGGCTTCGGAAGCACCGCCGGGAGCCGCCGGCTTCACGGCCCGCAGCCCGGCACCCGTCTCGGCGCGGCGCTCGGCGGGCCGGGACTTGGGCAGGTAGGAGGGAGGCGAGAGCTGGGGATCGTCGTAGACGCGGGTGAGCTGGCGCAGCTCCCCGTAGAGCGGGATTTCCTTGCGCGCCAGCTCGTCGGAGACCTGGCGCAGCGCGGCTACGTAGTCCTCGAAGCGGCTGCCCTCGATGTGCGTGCCGTGGGCGTTGGCCAGCCGCTCGATGATGTCCACCATCTCTTCGCGCAGCAGCTCCCACAGCTCGAGGCCGCGCACGTAGGCGACGGCACGGGCCGCGGCCAGCGAGACCGAGAGCACGGCGTTCATGCCCAGGTTCGCCTTGCGCTGCATCACGGCGACCCTCTCGTCGGCTTCCGCATCCGGCGCCAGCCGTCCGCGGCGCTCCGCCGTGCGCCGCTCGAGCTGGAGCAAGGCGCGATCGAGGTCGAGGATCGACGCGTGCGCGAGATCGCGGCCGCGGAAGTACGGGGCGATGACCTCGCGCACGTTGTCCACCGCGTTGAGGCAGCCCTTGCCCTGGTAGCGCCGCGTCCGAGCGAAGAGATCGCTGAGATCGTCGTCGCCGAGCTCCTGCACTTGCGCCGGCGTGACTTCGCTGCGGAAGGCGAAGACCCCGGCCTCCACCTCGTCCAGCAGCGCCCGGTGGGAACCCAGCACCTCGGGGTGCTCGGCGCCCGGGAACACGCCGTCCACCAGGTGGACGGCCTCGCCGGTGCCGGCCGAGGTGCCCAGGGGTGTGGCGCCGTGGAAGGCCAGCGTGGCCTCGCCGTTGAAAAGCCGCGCGCGCAGCTCGACACCCACCGTCGGCACGCCTGCGTTGGTGGGCTCCTCGCTGGCGAAGAGATCCTCCACCGTCGCTGCGCCGCCGATCGGCCCCGCGCCGGATCCCCCGCGTTCCACTTCGGCGATCCGCGTCGCCACAGCGTGGTACTTGACCAGCCGCTCGGTGTTGGCACCGCCGCCGGCCTTGAGGCCCAGGGCGTTGGTCGCCAGCGCAATGTGCGCCTCCATGTCGTCGTTGGGGCTCTTGGAGCGATGCGAGATGACGAGCGTCAAGCCCTTTCCCAACGCGACCAGCATGGCCAGAAGCGTCTCGTGGAGGGTGCCGATCTGGTTCGCCTTGATCAGCGCGGAGTTGACCAGCCCGCGATCCGCGGCGTGCTCGATGGTGGCGTCGTTGGTGGTGACCAGGTCGTCGCCCACGACCAGGAGCCGTTCGCCCTGCTCTTCGTTGAGGCGCCTCCAGCCCTCGTGGTCGTCTTCCGAGAAGCCGTCTTCGATCGACAGCACCGGCACCTCGAACTCGCGGACAGCGCGGTCGAAGAGCGCCAGGATACCGTCGCGATCGAGCACCGTATTGCGTTCGTCGCGCCAGCACAGGTACATGCCGACACTGTCCGGAACGCCGAACTCCTCGCGATAGGCGATCTCCAGTTCGGTCATCGCCGGGTCCAGGGCGATGGCCACGTCCTCACCGGGCCGGTAGCCGCACTCTTCGATGGCCTGCTTCATCATGACCCACAGGCGCACCTCGGGAAGCGGGTAGTCACCCGGGTCGATGTAGGGCGCCAGTCCGCCCTCGAGCCCGATTCCCATCACCCGGCAGCCTTCCGAGTTCTCGATGATCTCCTTGAGCCGGGTCTGCAGCGCGACGGTCATCTCCTGGGCGTCCAGGTAGTCGCGGGCGCCCAGGATCAGGAACATCGCCTCCTGCATGCTGATGTTGGACTCCGGATACTCCTTCTCGGTGTGACGGCCGCCCATGCCGCAGTTGCGGAACTGCCAGGGCGCGCGCACGGGTCCGAGGTTCGGATGGAGGACCTCCTGCATGCGGCGATCGATCAGGTGCTGCTTCCTCTCCGGCGCCCGCGCCAGCCAGCCCTCGGCGGGCGCCAACGCAGCGGCCGCGTCCTTGGCCTTCTGCTCGCGCTCCTTGAACTCGCGGTACTTGCCGGGATCCGCGATCAGGAAGTCGAGGCCGGTGACGATGCCGATGCCCAGCAGCAAGCGGCCGACGTAGACGGCGGCGACCGACGGCGCCAGCAGGCCCACGGCGAGCAGGACGATGGCCGGCGGCAGCGCGCACATCGCCACGTTGCGGCTGAGGCGCGGCCCGGCAGCGGCCACCGCCAGGTTGTAGGGCGCGTCCGGGTAGAAGTTGAGGCCCTCGCGCTTGATGCCCGTGGCTCGCCCCCAGGGCGCGAGCGCGAACACGCGCAGCAGGTAGAGCCAGCGCCCCAGCCCGCCCCGTGCGAGCCCCGCCTGGACCTCTCCGGCGATCGACTCGTTGAGCGCGTTGAGCCGCGCCGCCGTGAGGAAGTGTCCGAGCTCGTGGAAGGCGACCGCGACGTGGAAGGTGAGGTAGACGAAGAGGGCGGAGACGACCGTCTCCGCGCTGACGAAGATGAACTCCAGCACCTGCCAGCACGGACGAGATGAAGGCGGCGTGGAAGGAGACCAGGATGTGGTTGGCGAGGACCCAGCCTTCCTGAAGCTGGGCAGCGGCCTGCGGCCGCCGCTTGCGGCCGCGCCAGGAGGAGACCAGCGGGAGGGGGTTGTCGCCGATCATCCTCTTTTCTCTCAGGATTTCCGGGATTTCCGCCGGGCCACAGCGGACCGCGGCGCGGCTGACGAGTAGCGGACGGCGTGCCGACGGTCCAGCCGCGCGGGGGCTTCAGGCCCGAGCCCAAGGGAGTCGAGCATCCGATGGCCGGCCGGGGCCCACGACGGCCACAAGTGTCGGCTAGCCGACAAACGCGCGTCCAATAAGGGCTTTTTTCGCCCGCGGGCTCGTGGAGCTGCCACACCGGCCGTCGGCAGACCACGTACCCAGTGTGACCCAGGCCGGCCGGCCGCAACGCTCCGGCTCCGGCCCACCACCCAGAGGAGCCGACAACAATGCTCTCCCACGGCCCCCGCGCCGCCTGCTTCACCGCCCCGATCGTCGCTCTCGTGCTCGCTTGGAGCTCCGCCGCTGGCGCGAGCCAGATCGACATCCTCGGCAACCACGGCGTCAGCGATCCGGCGCCCAACACGATCGTCAACGCAACCGACAGCGCCGGCACCACGAACATGGGGGATTTCACCAACCGCGGGGCC
>JAFDET010000246.1 GCA_019310195.1 Deltaproteobacteria bacterium | reverse complement strand
CCATGTCCGAGCAGGCGCTCGCAGCGCGCTGGGATGCCCTTCGAGAAGAGCTGGACCGCTACCCGACGCACTCCTGATCGGAGGAGTTGACCGGCGTCATGGGCAGCCGCCACCCCTGGGATCCCGGCCTCAACCTGGAGGGAGACGCCTTGCTCGAATGCGAGCAAGGTGAGAACCTCTACCCGATCGGTGACGGCAACGTCTGCGGACTCGAGGACTCCTTCATCACGGGCCTCTGCGCCGCGAACTGGATCCTGGGCGAGCGGACGGGTGAACCGGCTGCGAGCTCGTTGCCTCGAACACACTCCAAGGAGCGCTGCCATGGCCCACCGCGAAACCTCGAGCCCCCGCCACTGGAGCGATCGCGAAGCAGGCCGAGGCCCAGGGCATCCACGGATGCTTCGCGCCCCAGGTCTACGGCCCGCCCTTCCTGCCCCTGGCCGTCGCCGCCGGCGTGACCGAGCGGCTGCAGCTGGCCTCGGGAATCGCCATCGCCGCCGCGCGCAGGAGCACAAGCCTCTCGCCCACCTGCGCGAGACCGTGGACGCGGTGCGCCACATCGTCCGCGGCGCCCACAAGGGACTCGAACCCTTCGAGGGCGAGTACTACCACGCCGACTTCAAGGAGCTTTCCCCCACGGAGCCGCCGCTGCGCGAGGAGATCCCGATCTGGATCGCCGCCCTGCGTGCCCCCATGGTGCGCATGGCGGCCCGGATCGGAGATGGGCTGATCGGTCATCCCATGTGGTCCATCGAGTGGGCGCTCGAACAGATGGCGCCGGAGCTGGACGCGGCCCTGAGCAAGGCCGGACGCAGCCGGGACTCCATCGAGGTCAACATCTGGCCCTGGGCCGCACCCAACCCCGACGAGGCCGAAGCCATCGAGGACTCGCGCCCCACGATCGCGTTCTACGGCGGCGTGAAGCAGTACGAGTCGTTCTTCGAGGCCCACGGCTACCTCGACGTAGCCCGCAAGCTGCAGGCAGGTGTGGGGCGCGGCGACTACCGGAGCGTGGCCCACCTGGTGCCCGACGAGATGGTGCGCACCTTCGTCACCCTGGGAGAGCCCGAGAAGGTGCGCGAGCGCATCGCGAAGCTGGACGGCCTGGCCGACTCGCTCTGCATCGTACCGCCCGCCTATGCGCTCCCGCCGGAGAAGGCGCTCTTCTACGCGGGCATGATCGCCCAGACCTTCTACGGGAGCTGAGGCCGCCTCCAGCGTAGCCCCGGACGGGCGCTAGGGTCCGCCCATGGCGGAGCGCACCTCACACGCCACTGCCCGGCCTCTCCCCGAGCTGGCCATCCTGCTCTCCACGCTCCTCTGGGGGACGCTCTGGGTGCCCGTGCGCGGGCTGCACGGGGCCAGCGACAACGGCGCCTGGGCCACGAGCCTGGGTTTCTTGCTGCCGCTGCTGGTCCTGCTTCCCGCCGCCCTGGCCGGCTGGCAGCGCACACCCGGGGGGCTGCGCTCCTGCACCGCGGCCGGTTTCTGGCTCGCGCTGGGAATCGCCCTGTATGCGGAAGGCGTGGCCCGCGGCCAGGTCGCGCGGGTGGTCCTGCTCTTCTACCTGACGCCGGTCTGGAGCATCGTGCTGGCCCGCATCGCGCTGCAACAGCCCATCACCCACCGCCGGCTGGCAACCATCGCCCTGGGGCTTGCCGGCATGCTGGTAATCTTCGCAGGAGGCGGCGGGTCCGGGTCCGGCGTCTCCCTGGCGGACGGAATGGGCCTCGCCGGTGGAATCGCGTGGGCCATCGCCCTGGTCGCAGCCAACCGGAATGCATCGCCCACGAGCTTCGAGCGCGTCGTCGCGCAGTTCCTGTTCCTGGCCCCGGTCTACTTCCTGGTGGCGTCGCTTCCCGGGGCGGAGAGCGCCGGGGCGACAGGTTCGCCCGGCGCGGCGGATGCCCTGCCCTGGCTGCTCGCCTTTTCCCTGCTCTGGATGCTGCCGGTGGTGTGGCTCACCGTCTTCGCCGCGGCCCGGCTCGAGCCGGGCCGCTTCGCGATCCTGCTGATGTTCGAGATCGTCGTCGGCATCGCATCCGCCACGCTGTTGGCGAACGAGCCCCTGGGCGCACGCGAGATCGCCGGCGCGCTGCTGGTGCTGGGCGCCATCGGCGTGGAGATCCAGATCGGACCCGGCGCCTAGCCCGGACTAGGGGTTCTTCCTGGCCACGAAGCGGCCCTGGGCCACCTTGCCTGCGTGGGCCAGCTCCTGGAGGAAGCCGAACTCGCCGGCGATGGCCCCCATGGCCTCCTGGTCGAAGCCGACGATCTTCAGCGCGTCGTAGGTGAGCTGCATGTCGACCATCTGCAGGTAGAGGTCGACGTAGGGGGCGAAGCGCCCCGTGTCCTCCGCCTCCGCAACCGTGCAGCCACTCTTCTCGAGCATGTCGCGATAGTCGGGAATGCTGCTCAACGTGTGGAACTTCATGAATGCGAGGAAGCGCGCCGCCTCGGCGTCGCTCAGGCCGGCGGGGCCCTCGATCCAGTCGGTGAAGGCGATGGTGCCGCCCGGCTTGACGATCCGGGCCGCCTCGGCGATGAGCTTCGGCTTGTCCTCCACGTAACACCAGGCGTCCTCGGCCCACACGAAGTCGGCCTCTCCAGCGGGCAGCCCGGAGTCGCACACGTCGCGCAGCTCGAAGCGGATGCGATCGGCCAGGCCCTCTTCCTCGCAGCGCACCTTTCCCCGCTCGACGACCGTCCGGGTGGCGTCGACACCGGTCATGGAGGCGACGTCGAGGAGGCGGACCAGCAAGCGCATGCCGGCGCCGTTGCAGCAGCAGAGGTCCACGCCCTTCTGCCCCGCCCCGATGCCGGCCCGCTGCGCCAGATCCATGGACGACTTCAGGCCTCCGATGTGGATCTGCTGGCCCATGAACAGCTCCCAGAGGTCGCCCTCGGCGCCGTCGTAGACCGCCGTCACCTCACGCAGACCAACGCCCTCCAGTGTCTTCATCTTCGGGTTCTCCATTCGCGCTGCAGGTAGAACGAGAGCGTCCTGTCGCGACGGCACGGCCGGTATGATCGGCGTCATACGCCCCGAGCGAGCTGGGCGAGTCAGCAGCCGAGACAGCAGCGCTTGTACTTGCGCCCGCTCCCACAGGGGCAGGGGTCGTTGCGCGCCGGGCCGCGGGCGCGGGCCATGCGCTGGAGCGTGGGAAGCGCGTGATCGAAGAACAGGGCGTAGCCCTCGCACAGGGTGTTGCGGCCCGAGGCCGGCGCCCGGTCCTTGGGGCAGCCGCCCGCGCACAGGCGCAGGTGCCGGCAGCTGCGGCACGCGCCCGGCAGGCGCTCGCGCTTGCTCGCGCCGAAGGCCTCCTGCGAAGCTCCGTCCACCATGGCGTCGAGCGACTCGCGCAGCACATTTCCGAGCTCCCGCCCGGGCTCGACGTAGTGGTCGCAGGGAAAGACGTCGCCGCCGTGCTCCACGCACACAGCCCGTCCGCAGGTCTCGGCGTGCACACAGACCGCGGCGGGCCCGCCGGCGATGCGGCTCAGGGCGGACTCGAAATCGCGCACGAACACCCGGCCCACGTCGCCCTGACCCACCCAGCAGTCGAAGATCGCCGAGAGGAAGCGACCGTAGGCCCGCCCCGCGATGCTGCGCGCCGACACGCCGACTCCGTCGCGCTCGACCAGGGGGATGAATTGGAGGAAACTGGACCCGATCTCCTTGAAGAACGCGTACATGCGCTCGGGCTGGGAACCATTGGCCGCGTGAACCACCGCCAGGGTGTTGAAAGCGACATCGCGCCGCTTCAGCGACTCGAGCCCGCGCATCACGCGCCGGAAGCTGCCGCGACCGTCGGCGCCCCGGCGCCAGCGATCGTGCAGATCCTCTGGACCGTCGAGGCTGATGCCGACCAGGAAGTCGTGATCGCGCAGGAAGCGCGCCCAGTCGTCGTCGAGCAGGACTCCGTTGGTCTGGAGCGCATTGGTCACCCGCATCCCGGGGCGCTCGTAGCGGCGCTGGAGCTCCACGACGCGGCGGAAGAACGGCAGTCCCACAAGCGTGGGCTCGCCCCCCTGCCAGGTGAACTGGACCTCCGGCGTTCCGGCTGGCTGGCACTCGATGTAGCTGCGGGTGAAGGCCTCGAGGACCTCGTCCCGCATGCGCGGCGCCGGGACCTGCGGGAAGAGATCTCGCTTGCCCAGGTAGAAGCAGTACTCGCAGGCCAGGTTGCACAGCGAGCCGCTCGGCTTCGCCAACACGTGAAAGGGGGCCCGGGCAGGAGACGTTGCGCTCACCGACGCTCCAACGCGTCCAGGTGCTCAGTCGCTCGCGAGCATCTGGCGAAGCAGCCCCTCGCACTCGGTCTGGCTCATGTAGCGGGGCACCGGGTAGTTGAGGTGGGCCTCCGCCACCGCCTGGCGTGCGATGCCGGGGATGTCCTCCACGCGCAGCGCGTCGAGGGTCGGCGGGATCCCGACCTTTTCCATCAGCTCGCGCACCGCGGCCACGAAGGCGCGGGCCTTGGCCGTCTCGTCGGCGCCTTCCAGTCCCAGCAGGTCGGCGAGCTGGGCCAGGCGCGGCGCAGCCGACTCCAGGGAGAACTCCAGGACCCGAGGCAGCGCGATGGCGTTGGCCAGGCCGTGGGGCGTCCCGTAGAACGCGCCGAAGGTGTGGGCAATGGCGTGCACGTAGCCCACGCTGGTGCGGGTGAACGCCAGCCCGGCGTAGAACGACGCGAGCGCCATGGCCTTGCGGGCCGGCAGGCTCTCCCCGTTCGCAACCGCGGTGGGCAGGTTTGCGAAGATCAACCGCACCGCCGTCTTCGCCCAGGCCTCGGTCTGGGGCTTGGCCGTGCGAGCGATGATCGACTCCACGGCATGGGTGAGCGCATCCATGCCCGTAGCCGCCGTGATGTGGGGCGGAAGGCCCGTCATCAGCGTCGGGTCCAGGGCGGCCATGCTGGGCAGCAGCTTCGGGTCGGCGAAGAACTTCTTGGCGTGGCTCTCCGGATCCGAAACCACCGCCACCACAGTCCCCTCGGAGCCGGTGCCGGCCGTAGTGGGAATGGCGAAGAGCGGAAGCGGCGGGCGGCGCACCTTGAACATGCCCTCGAGCTTGCCCACGTCACCGCCGTTGGCCGCGGCCGCGGCGATCACCTTGGCCGCGTCCATGGGCGAGCCGCCGCCCAAGCCCAGGACCGCGTCGCAGCCCTCGCGCGTGAGCTGGGCCAGGCCCGCCTCCACCTGATCCGTGGTGGGGTCCGGCTCCACTCCGGCGTAGATCGAGTACGAAAGCCCGGCGGCATCGAGGGCGGCGGTGATGCGATTCACCAGGCCCAGCTCCACCAGCACCGCGTCGGTGACCAGCAGCACCTTGCCGACGCCGGTCTGCGCGATCGCCTCGCACAGCTCGCCCGCCGCCTCGGGACCCACGAAGGTCACCGGGACCCGGTCGGGCAGCAGCTTCGTGAGCCTGCCGGTCAACCCCGTGACCGCCCCGTGCAGTGTGCGCTTGAGCGTGGACATTCGGAACCCCC
>JAFDET010000245.1 GCA_019310195.1 Deltaproteobacteria bacterium | reverse complement strand
TTACAGGCCGTGCTCGGTTTCCGGCACGCCCGGAGTCGACGTTCTCGCGCTCGGGGCCGTCTTCCTGGAGGCCGGGCACTTGATCCAGGGGATCGGAGAGCAGCTGCCGAACGAGCTGGGTGAGCGCCGTCCCTAGCGGGCTCTGCGCCCGGACCCGGAACCGCGTTATGTCCGCTTCGCTTCCGCCAAGACGTCGATTGCTTCCAGGGCCTCGTCCTCTTCCTCTACCCGGCGGATGACCTCCTCGCAGCGCTCGACGCCGAAGCCTGCGCCTTCCAGCTCAGCCCGGATCTCGTCGGGATCCCACAGGACTGCCGGGTCGCGCGGCCCGCCGACGCCCTCGGTCAGGTTTCGCCGCGCGTGGCCGATCATGAACAGCTCGCCACCGGGAACCAGCGCTGAAGCCGCATGGCTCAGCACCGACCGGCGCGCGTCCTCCGGAACCTGGAGGTAGGAGATCACCACCAGGGCAAAGGCCTCCGGGTCGGGTTCGTAGGAAGTCAGGTCCGCACAGACCCACTCCGCCTCGACTCCCTCCGCTGCCGCGAGCTTCCGCGCGCGTTCGATCGCCACGTCGGAGAGGTCGACGCCCGTCACCCGCCAGCCTCGTCTGGCCAGCCAGATGGCATTGCGCCCTTCTCCGCAAGCCAGATCGAGGGCGCGGCCCGCGGGCTCGCGCCCGCCCAGCGCCTCCGCGACGAAGCGATTCGGCTCCGTCCCCCACACGAGATCCACCGAGCGATAACGCTGGTTCCAGGCCTTCCGGTCCATTCCTCTCTCTCCGGTGCGGCAGGCTCCTGCCGCTACAGCACATCCGCGACGGCGGCGGCGATGCGGTCCATGTCCTGCTCGCTCAGCTCCGGGTGCGCCGGGAGGTGCAGTACCTGGCGGTCGGCGCGCACCGCCACAGGGAAGTGGCCCGGCTGGTCGAGAAGCGCGCTGCAGTCGCGCATGTAGTCGCGCTTGGTGTCGATGCCTCGGGCCAGCAGCTCGCGCGCCACCCTCGGCATGTCCTCGAAGAGCGCGGCGGAGAGCATGGGGTTGGGCACCACGTCCGGCGCGTCGGGCTCCTGGAACGGGACCTGTCCGCGCAGCCGTTCGCGAAGCCGGTGCACGTTGCGCCGGCGCGCTTCGGCGCGCCTCTCGACATCCCCCAGCTGGGCGAGACCGAGCTCCGCCTGGTACGCGGAGTAGCGGCCCAGCCGGCCGGCGGTGGTGAGCGCATCGGGTGCGTAGCCCGACGCGAAGCGATCCTTGGAGCTCGCCAGACGCAGGGCGGGATAGACCGCCAGATTGAAAACCCACGGGTGGGTGACCAGCGTCTCGAAGCTGGTCTTGGTCAGCCGCTTGCGCAGCCACGCCGTTCCGTGGGGCGGCTCGGAGGAAGCGCACTTGCGCAGCCGTTCGGCCAGCTCCGCGTCGTCGGTGGTGAGCATGCCGCCGCCCATGGTGTTGACGATCTTCGAGGTCTCGAAGCTGAAGTAGCCCGCTCGCCCGATCGAGCCGGTGGGCCGCCCGCCCACCGAGGCGCCCAGGGAGTGGGCGCAGTCCTCGATCAGTGTCACGCCCCGCGCTTCGCAGAGCTCCGACAGCTCGCGAATGCGGCAGGGCACGCCGTAGAGGTGCGTCGCGATCACCGCCTTGGTGCGGTCGGAGAGGGCCTCCGCCAGTGCCGCCGGGTCCATGCCCAGCGTGCGCGGCTCGCAGTCCACCAGCCGCAGGTCGAAGCCGCGCTCCCGCACCAGGTAGGGGACCACCGGGTAGCCGAAGGCGCAGCAGATCACCTCGGAGCCGGGCTCGAGCTCCAGCGCCTCCAGCAGGAAGAGCAGGCCGGCGCGGCCCGACGGGATCGCAACGGCGTGCTCGACGCCTACGGCCGCGGCGAAGGCGGCCTCGAAGCGCGCCGTGGCCTCGCCCTCCCAGAGGCGGCCGCCGCGCCACGCGGCCAGGGCGCGGCGCCAGGCTCGCGGCGGCAGGTGGATCCGCTGTCGCGCAATGGCCATGGCGAATCGACTACCATCCTGTTTGCTCGGGGTTTCGCCGGGCGAGCGGATCGCCGGCGGGTTCGCTACGGGATCGCGTTCCGCGTGGCGGCAAGGTAGCCGAGCCCTGGGGCCGGACAACGCGGCCGCCCGCTGCACGCCGAGAAGTGGTCGAGGGAAGGGTTGCGCAACATCAGCCGGATCGCGGCCTTCGCCTTGCTCGCCGCACTGACGGCGTACGGCGTATTCGAGTTCGCGCGCGGGGACTGGGAAGGCGCCGTCGCCTACTGGCGCGACCACGCCGGCGTGCTGCCGGGTGTCCTCGCGCTGGCCGTCCTCGACGTGGCCTTCGAGGCGCTGGCGGCCATGTGGGTCTACACGCGCTTCGGTGTGCGCGCCTTCGACCGCTGGGGTGCGGCGGCCTGCCTCTCCATGCGGGCGGGTCTGCTGCTTCCGGCGCAGCTGTCGCGGCTGATTCGGCCCGACCGCTTCGTCGCCCTGGGGCGCGCTCACGCCGCGCCCTGCCTGCAGGCCGAGGCGGCCACGTTCGCCTTGGACCTGCTGTCGGTCGCCGCGCTGGTGACGGGCGCGCTGGTCTGGACGCGCGTGCCATTGGCCTCGCTGCCGGCGGCGCTGGCGGTGACCGCTGTCGGACTTGCGGCGGGGCGCCTGGCGGCGGGCTGGCTGCGCGGCACCCGCTTCGAGCTGCCCCGCGACTTCTGGTGGCGCCCGGCCAGCTTCGGCATCGTGGCCCTGGAAGCCGGCGCCTGGCTCACCCACGGCCTGGCCTTCTGGCTGCTGGTGCGCGCGCTCCCCGGCGGCGCGGGGCCCGCGGAGTCCGTGCTGGCATCGGCGCTGTCGGCGGTGCTGGGAGCGTCGAGCGGTGCCCCCGGCGGTGTGGGCGTCACCGACGGGCTGCTGGGCGCCTCGCTGCGCTGGATGGACGTGCCCCTGGAGCACCTGGCCCTGGTGGTGCTGGGCTTCCGGCTCGCCACCTTCTGGATCTGGATCCCGCTGGGCTGGCTGGCGCTGGGCGTTCTGCGCCGCGCGCCGGCTGCAGCTACGCCGGCGGAGCGGCCAGAAGCTCTCGCGTAGCGGACAACACCTGATCCACCGAGAGCTGCTGCATGCACTGGTTGTCGCGGCAGGGCGACATGCGGTGGTTCAAGATGTTGACGCAGGGGCTGCACATGAGCCCCGCGGAGAGGGCCTTGGCGCGGGTCGAGAGCGGCCCGTATAGATGCGGCGTTTCGGGTCCGTAGAGGGCGACGACCGGAATCGCCGTGAGCGCGGCGAAGTGCACGGGTCCGCTGTCGTTGGAGACGAGCACGTCCGCCATGTCGTAGAGGACCAGGAGCTGGCGCAGCGTGGTCCGTCCGGCCAGCGACCGCGCGCGCTCCGGGTCGATGCGCCGCGCCACCGCCTCCGCCTCCTCCTCCTCGTTGGGAGCTCCGGTCACCACGATGCGCGCATCGGGCTGCTCGTCGAGCAGGCGGCGTCCCAGCTCGACGAAGCGCTGCGTCGGCCAGCGGCGCAGCGGGAGCAGATCGCTGCAGTTCGGATTCAGGAGCACCAGCGGTCCGTCGCAGGATCCCACCAGCGCGGCTACCGCGGCGGACTCGGCCTCCGTCGGCACGAAGCGGGGCAACTCGATGCGCTCGTCGGGGATGCGCTCCTTCAAGAGCGGTGCGCCGTCGCCGTCGCTCGCCGCCGAGTGCACCAGAGCGAGGAACTGCTTGCTCACGTGATGCGAGAAGCCGTAGTTGAGCTCGTTCGTGAAGAGGCGCCCGCGGTAGGGGCCCTGGCTGGTGAAGTTGTAGAAGCCCACCCGGCGCCGGGCGCCGGTCAGGTAGGTCACCACCGCCGACGCGCTGGTGAGTCCCTCCATGTCGATGGCGGTGTCCACTCCCTCCCGCCACAGGCGCAGCAGCGCGCGCAGCAGGCTCACCGCGAACACGGCCAGGTTGCGCTCCTCCACTGCGATCACGTTCTCGGGGCGGAAGTAGGGCAGCACGTCCAGGATGGCCCGGTTGGGCGCGAACACGAGAATGAACAGGTTGTCTCGTCCAACCAGCTTCTCGGCCTCGGCGAACGCCGGGCAGGCCAGCACCGTGGAGCCCATCTCGATGAGCTTCACGAACACGATGCGGCGGGGCTGGCGGGGTGCGGGCCGCTGCCCCAGTCGCCGCAGGCGGTCGAAGCCCGAGAGTACGGCGCACAGGGGCTTCGCCAGCCAGCGGTCCGCCCGCGCGATGGCATCCGGCCTCATCTCACCCCCCCCTCCCGAAGGACTTGGAGAGGCTATCCCATGCCGTGCAGCCGTCCAGCGGCGGCTATGCTTCGCCGTCGCCCCACTGCTGGACCGATGAAGGGCCTTGCCCGCATGCTCCGATCCCCCCGTAACGCCTGGATCCTGCTGATTCTCTTGACGGTGTTATTGCGCCTGCCGGCGCTCCTCCACCCGATGACGCTGGACGACGAGGGCGGCTACGCGGTGGTGGCCCACGAGATCCTCTTCGGGGGAACCGTGTACGAGGATGCCCTCGATCGCCGGCCCCCCGGCATCTTCTGGACCTACGCGGCGATCTTCCGGACGGTGGGCCCCTACGCCTGGGCTCCCTTTCACGCGGTCGCGGTGGGCTGGATCCTGGCCACGATGCTGGGCCTCTACGCGATCGGCAAGCAGCTCTTCTCGCGAGAGGCCGGGCTCGCCGCCGCACTCCTCTACAGCATCGCCAGCACCCGCAGCGACTGGGTGAACCTCGCCCTGAACGGCGAGGTGATGCTGAACCTGCCCATCGTCTGGGCGCTCTACGTCGCGTTCCGTGCCAGCCGCTCAAGGCTGCGCCCGGAGCTGGCCGGAGCCGGCGTCCTGCTCGCAATCGCCTTCCTGATCAAACAGCCTGCGGCGACGGCGGCGCTGCCCGTGGGGCTCTATCTGTTGCTACCGGGCTATCGCGCGGCGCGCGGCCTGCGGCTCCAGGACTCCGTGGCCCAGGCCGCGCTGCTGACGGCGAGCTACTTCCTCGTGCTGGGTGCGGCCGCCCTGGTGCT
>JAFDET010000244.1 GCA_019310195.1 Deltaproteobacteria bacterium | reverse complement strand
ACGCCACGGTCGTGCCCGCCAACGTGAGCCGCGCCGAGGAGATCGACGCCCTGGCCACGACGCTCGACGAGCGCGGCCTGGCCATCGATGTGCTGGTGAACAACGCGGGCACCAACCCCGTGATGTCCGCGGTCGTCGATCTGGAGCCCCGCGCCTGGGCCAAGATCATGGACACCAACCTCACGGGGCCCTTCCTGCTGTGCCGGGCCCTGGGGCCCGGCATGGCCCGGCGAGGTAGCGGCTCGATCATCAACGTGGCCTCCAACGGCGGGATCCAACCCTCCCCGGGCCTCGGCGCCTACTGCGTGTCCAAGGCGGCGCTGATCCACCTGACCCGCTGCCTGGCGGTGGAGCTGGGGCCCAGCGGCGTGCGGGTCAATGCCATTGCTCCGGGCCTGGTGGAGACGAAGTTCGCCGCGGCGCTGTTCGAGGGACCGGGCTACCAGCACCAGCCTCTAACCGGAACCTACGGGACTGTCCCGTAGGTTCCGGCGGCGGATTTATTGGTGCCTCGGCACGGGACCAGGGGGGCGGGGGGGCAGTCGGAGCCGTCGCCGCCCGGCAGCTCGAGCTTGAAGGTCCCGACGGGGCCAGTATCGAGGGCGCTGGTGTCGGCGTCGCAGAGGCCGTCGCAGAAGTTCTCGATCTGCCCGCCCGGCTGCAGGAACTGGGCGAGCTGCATGAACGACGCCGGGATCGTCGCGCGCCGTCCGTGCGGATCGCAGCGGTTCGGTTCCGCGGGCTGGTTCGCCAGGGGCGGAATGATCTCCGCGTGGGTCGGATCGCCCGGATCCAGGGACCCGGTGTCGTAGACCACGTAGGCCGAGGGCAGCGGCCCTGCCACGTCGTCGATCAGCGGCAGGCCCGGGAGGAACGAGCCGACCAGCTGGGGCAGCTTGAGCGTACGCGCCATGATCTCCGTGGCTTGGTTCGAGACCTGCTGGTCCAGATACGCCTGGGTCATCAGGATCTGCTTGGCGCTGGTGCCGGGTAGGGGATTCTCAGTGACGTGGGTCGCGTAGCCGGAGGGCTCGCCCGTCGTCCACAGATCCTCCAGGAGTGTGACCCCCAGGGCCTGGACCATCGGGTCGGTGCCGATCGTCACGTCCAGTGCCAGGTTGAAGACGATGAATGGCGTGGCCCGCTGCAGCAGCAGGCCGCCGAAGTTCATCGCCGGGACGTCCACATTGAAACGCTCCACGTCGTCGGTCACCGCGGCGAAGAACGTGCCCATGATGCCGCCCAGGCTGGCCCCGAAATAGGGCATGTCCCCACCCACGGCGAAGACACCGTGGCCGCCGTCTTCCAGCGGAGCCTGGAACCACGCGTTGGCGTTGAAGAGCCCCTGCTTCATCATCCGCGCCAGGATCGTCTGGTTCAGGACGCCCTGCATCAAGCGGTGAGGCAGTGCGGGGAAGTTCTTGAGCTGGAACACCACGCTGGTGACGATGAAGCTGGCCTTGCCCGAGAAAGGATCCTCCGAGTCCGGATCCGACATGCCGCGCCAGTGTGTGCCGCCCGTGATCTTGGCGGGCGCTCCGATGTCGAAGTCCTCGTTGGCATTCGCGATGAACTGGTTCATGTCGATGGCAGACGCGGGCCCGTTCCCGAAGAGCCCGTGTCCGACCACCATGGCGCTCACGGGTGCGTCCAGGGCCGCGCACGGGATCGAGATCCCGAACTCGGCGTTGGTGGTGGTCGTGAAGACCGGCGTGAAGTCGTCCGCCGGATCCAGGACCAGGAACGACGGATCGACGCCACGCGCGCTGGGATTCGCGGGATCGGGGACTTCGGGATCCAGACTCAGGAAGAGCGGCACGGGATAGGTCCCGCGTACCTCGCGCCAGATGTGCTGGCCTTCCTGGGAGCAATCGAACTCCTTGCTCCGGGTCTCGTCGATCACGACGCCCGCGCCGGGCGTCTGGGTCGCCAGCCAGTCGTAGCCCTGGTCGCGCATCGAGACCATCTGGCCGGTCGTGTTGTAGTCGCTCGCCACCGTGAAGTCGAAGGCCAACACGAGATCCTCGCGGTCCACCCCCGCCTTGCGCAGGCTGCGGAACAGGAACTCGAAGTGCTCGCGGCGCGCCTCGACCTGGTCGATGGTGCTGGGCGTGCCGTCGCGCAGGGCGCGGAAGGCCGCCTCCGGCTCAACGGCAGCCCCGTTGTCGTCGACCAGGTTGCGCATCGCCACGATGTAACGACGCCCGGGCAGCAGCGAGCGGGCGGGGCGCAGGAAGAGCGTCTGCCGGCCCGCGCTCTTCGCCCGCGCGTCGTTCTCCGTCCAGTGGAGCACGCGCTCGAACGTCCCGTAGGGGCCCATCTCGAGCAGCACGCTCGGGCTGTCGGGAGAGATCGAGGTGAGGTCCGTGGAGCGATTGGCCTCGGGAAGCAGGCGCGCCAGGCCAGAGCCCTCCACGTCCACGCCGCCCACAAAGTGCATCAGGACCTGCGCCGTGGGGTTGAAGCCGTCGCGGACCAGGAAGTGCGCCGCCGGGATCGGCCCGGCGGTCTGGGTCGGGATGCCCTCCTGCGGGAGCACGAGCTGATGGACGCCGTCCCCGTCCCGCTTGCGGAAGTGATCGGACGGATACGGGTACAGGCAGGCGGCCTCGTTGAGCAGCTCGCAGTCCGCGGAGGCGGGCTGCGCCAGCGTCTCGAAGTCGACCGTGTCGTCCTGGCTCCCACCGGGCGTGTCCACCGAGGCGTGGAGCTGGTGCGGACCGGCGCTGCCGACCGCGAGTGTGGCTTCGGCGATGCTGCCGTTCACGCTGAAGAGCCCGCTGACGTCGCCGCCGTCGAGCTCCACCGCCAGGTTCGAATGGCCGACCGGCAGCTGGATGCGCGCCTCGACATTGCCCACGAAGGACAGCTGCTGGGACTGGGGATCGAGGATCTGCAGGCCGTCCTCTGCGCAGGTCGGGGCGAGGCCGCCGAGGAGAACGAGGGCCGCCAGGCTCAACCGGCCGGCACGGGGGGAACGCAGCATTCGGAGGCTCCTTCCGCTCAGCACGAGACACGCCGTCTCAGGACAAGAGGCGGCGTTCTACCAGCCGTTCAATCAGAGCAGCCGGGTTCCTTGAGAAGTGGCCTTGGGCTCCTGCTGCGTGACGCAGTGAATGGCGCCAAGGCCGACGGCGAGATCCCTGCAGGGGATGCCGGTGAGCTGCCGGTCCGGAAGCAGCTCTCCCAGTACCGCCAGGGCCCGTTCGTCCTCCGGAACCCCGAAGACGGGAACCAGAGCCACGCCGTTGCCCAGGTAGAAGTTGGCGTAGCTGGCCGGGACGGGGGCCCCGTCCACCCGGACCTGCGGCGGCGCCGGCAGCTCGACCACGCAGAGCGGCCGGCCCCGGGCGTCCCGGGCGCCCCGCAGGGGCTCCAGGGTCTCCGCCAGCCGAACCGCCGCCACGGTGCCGGGCGCCACGAAGCGCGCCAGCTGGTCCACGTGGCCATCGGTGTCGTCGCCGGCGATCTCCCCCTCCAGCCAGATCACCTCCCGGGCCCCGAGCTGATCCGCCAGCAACGCCTCCAGGGCCTCTCGGGTCCGACCGGGTCCGCGAGCCGGATCCAGCAGGCAGCGTCCCGTGGTGAGGACGGTGCCGAGGCCGTCGCCATCCAGCGCTCCGCCCTCCAGCACCGTCCGGCAGTGGACCACGTCGATACCGGCCGCCCGGGCCACGGCGCGACCGGCCGCGGCGTCGAGATCCCAGGGCGGGTACTTGCCGCCCCACGCATCGAACCCGAAGTCCGCCGCCAGGCGCCCCCCGCGGTCGTCCACCAGGAAGAGCGGGCCGTAGTCGCGGATCCAGCTGTCGTCGGTGGGAATCCGGTGGAAGCGCAGGCGATCCACCTGAACGCCCTGCCCCGCCAGCCCGGCGCGCACCCGTTTCTCCGCGGGCTCATCGGCCACCAACAGGTTGACCGTCTCCACGCCGTGCAGCGCGCGAACCATTTCGGTGTAGGCGCGCGCGGCGCCCTCCAGCCGCCCGGACCAGGTGTCGCGATTGTGGGGCCAGGTCAGCCACGTGCCCGCGTGCTCTTCCCATTCCGCCGGCCAGCGAAACCCACGCTGTGAGGGAGTACGAGCCGTTTCCATCTCAGACCCCGCGCCGCGAAGGGAGCTCAGTCGCGCAGGCGGCGCGTGAGGTCCGCGTAGGCGTCGATGCGGCGGTCGCGCAGGAAGGGCCAGTCGCGGCGTGTACGCTCGACGGCGGCGAGGTCGCACTCGACCACCAGCACCTCCTCCTCGTCGCTCGACGCACGGGCCAGCACGCGACCGAAGGGATCCGCCACGAACGACTGCCCCCAGAAGCGGATGCCGTCTTCCTCCCCCACGCGGTTCACGGCCACCACGAAGACGCCGTTGGCGATGGCGTGCCCGCGCTGCACGGTCTCCCAGGCGTCGTGCTGGGCGCTGTCGACCGCGTCGCCTTCGTCGAACTGCCAGCCGATGGCGGTCGGGTAGAGGAGCACCCGCGCCCCGGCCAGGGCGGTCAGGCGCGCCGCCTCCGGATACCACTGGTCCCAGCAGATCAGCGGACCCACGCGCCCGGCGCGTGTGTCGAAGGCCCGGAATCCCAGATCGCCCGGCGTGAAGTAGAACTTCTCGTGGTAGAGCGGGTCATCGGGGATGTGCATCTTGCGGTAGATACCGGCCAGGGCGCCGTCGGCGTCGAGCACCACGGCCGTGTTGTGATAGACGCCGGCATCGCGGCGCTCGAAGACCGAGCCCACGATGCTGACGCCACGGGCCGCCGCCAGCTTGGCCAGCGCCTCGGTGGTGGGCCCGGGGACGGGCTCCGCCAGGTCGAAGAGCCGCGCGTCCTCGCGCTGGCAGAAGTAGCGGGTGCGGAACAGCTCCTGGGTGCAGACCAGCCCTGCGCCGCGTTCGGCGGCCTCCTCGATGCCCTCGAGCGCGCGGGTCAGATTCCGCTCCGGGTCCTCCCCGCAGCGCATCTGCACCAGACCGATCCGCAGAACCTCGCTCACGGCGCCTCCATACCCCATCCGAATCGTGACCGCCTCTGTCACACCCGCCCGGCAGGCTCGGGTCATGCGAAGCGCAATCCTCGGCATTCTCCAGACCCTGTCCATCGTCCTGGGGTTCGCGGCAGCGGGCCTGGCGGCCGCTGCCCTCTACCCTCCGGTCATGGCTCAGCACGCATGGCTCGTCGACGGCTTCAACGTCATCCAGGTGGGGCTCCTGGCGGGGCGCGAACGGGAGCATTGGTGGGGGCCCGCGCGCCGCAGCGAGCTCCGGGAACACGCCGAGCAGCTCGACGACCCGGACGCCGAGGTGCTGCTGGTGTTCGACGGCTCCGAGCCGGGACCCGCCGAGACGGGCCGGACCCGGACCGTCTTCGCACCCTCCGCCGACGACTGGATCCTGGCGCGCCTCCGCCAGGCAGCCGACCCCGGGATCCTGGCGCGCCTCCGCCAGGCAGCCGACCCCGGCGACATCCGCGTGGTCACCGCCGACCGCCGCCTCGCCGCCCGCGTCCGCAGCCGCGGCGCCGAGGTAGTGAGCCCCGCCGCGTTCCTTCAGCGCTGTACGCCCTGAGCGGGTCGCAAACACTCCAGCGCTGCAGGCCCTATCCGGGCCGCGAACACTCCAGCGCCTGCGGCCCGCAAGCGCCGCCCTCGAACCGTGGCCATGCGCCGGAGCCCGCAGCGGCGCGCGCAGCGAGCCGCAGGCGAGCGAAGGGCCTCGGCCGGCTAAGGATGGCCGTGGATCTGAGGACTGGCGCAATGCACTAGCGGCCGTCCCTCGAGGCCGGCCAGCAGGTTGTCGACAGCCAGATCGGCCATGCGGGTACGCGTGGCCACACTGGCGCTGCCCAGGTGGGGCAGCAGCGTGACGTTCTCCAGGCCCAGGAGCGGGCTCGACGGCGCCAGGGGCTCGGCGGCATAGACATCCAGGGCCGCGCCGCCGATCGCGCCCGAGCGCAAGGCCTCGACCAGGGCCGCCTCGTCCACCACCTCGCCGCGCGCCGTGTTGACCAGCAGCGCGCTGGGCTTCATGGCGGACAGCGCCTCGGCATCGATCAGGTGGCGCGTGTCCGGCGCGAGCGCCACGTGGAGGCTGACGAAGTCGGACTCGCGCAGAAGCCGGCCCAGGTCCACCTCCTGGACCCCCAGAGCCGCGGCTTCGGGCTTCGGGTGTCGCGACCAGCCGAGCATCCGCACCCCGAACCCCGCGGCCCGCCGGGCCACCGCCAGACCGATGGCGCCGAGCCCCACGATCCCCAGCGTGGCTCCATGCAGGTCGCGGCCCAGGAACGAGTCCGGCTCCCAGCGCAGGGCCGTCGTCCATCGGCCGGCGCGAAGCCAGCGCTCGGCCTCGCCCAGCCGCCGCGCCCCGGCCAGCAGCAGGGCGAAGGCCAGGTCGGCCGTGGTCTCGGTCAACACCCCTGGGGTATGGCCGACGGGGATGCCGCGGGCCGCGGCAGCCGCCAGATCGATGTGATCCACCCCCACCGAGCAGCTCGAAATGACCCGCAGGCGCGGACAGGCCCTGATCAGGCCCTCGTCCACGCGGTCGGTGAGCAGGCAGAGCAGGCCTTCCGCGGCCGCGGC
>JAFDET010000032.1 GCA_019310195.1 Deltaproteobacteria bacterium | reverse complement strand
GGACGATTGACGCCGGAGTCAACCGATCCCTAGACTTGGTCCGAATCCGCGGAGTTGCGGCGTTTGGAGCAAGCGATGGGCGAAGCAGCAGGATCCGGCGCCGAAGCCATGGTCGCCTGGCTGCACGAGCACTTTCGGCCTGAGGCGGCCCGGGGATTGGCCGCGGTGATCGAGATCCAGTTGACCGGCCCGGCGGGGGGGAGGCTTTGCATCCAGGTGGAGGACGGCCGGCTCAAGACTTCGCTGGGTGGTGACGCCGTGCCCGACGCGCGGCTGGTCGCCTCGGCCCAGGACTGGAGCGACGTCCTCGACGGTCGCGCCAACGCCGAGATGCTGGTCGTGGAGGACCGCATCCGCGTCGAAGGGAACCAGGGCCTGGCCATGAAGCTGCGCTCGCTGTTCCGGAGGGTGGGCTAGTCGGAGCCGCGCGCGAGATCACCATTCGCGGCGCGCGCGCCCACAACCTTCAGGGCGTCGATTGCCGCATCCCGCTGCGCAGCCTCTGTGTCGTGACGGGCGTATCGGGCTCCGGCAAGTCGAGCCTCGCCTTCGACACCCTCTACGCCGAGGGACAGCGCCGCTACGTGGTGTCGCTCTCGACCTACGCCCGGCAGTTCCTCGAGCGCCTGCCGCGGCCCGATGTCGAGTCCATCTCGCACCTGCCGCCGGCCATTGCCATCGAGCAGCGCAACCGGGCCAGCAATGCCCGCTCCACCGTGGGCACGGCCACCGAGATCCTCGATCATCTGCGGCTGCTGTTCGCCAAGCTGGCGCGCGCTACGTGCCCCGACTGCGCGCTGCCCGTGGAACCCGGCACGGTGCAGAGCGTGGTGGACCAGCTCTTGGCGCGCTGCTCGGGCCTGCGCGCTTCGCTGGGCGCCCCCTTGCCGCCGCAGGGCCGGCTGGCCGACCTGCGCGAGAAGCTGCTGGCGGACGGCTGGACCCGGCTCCTGGATGCGGAGGGTTCGGTCCACGATCTCGAGGAACTGGGCGTCCGCGCGCTGGGCGCGCTGCGCCGCGAGGGCGGGCTGGTGCTGGTGGACCGGCTGCGCATCGACTCGGAGGGGCGCACGCGGCTGGCCGAGGCCGTGGCCGGTGGCTTCGCCCGCGGCGACGGCCGCCTCGTGGTGGTGACCGAGACGGGGGAGCGGCTTCCCTTCCGCGAGGGCTTCGCCTGCGATGCGTGCGGGCGCCGCCTGCCGGCGCCGGAGCCCACGCTCTTCTCCTTCAACAGTCCGCTGGGAGCGTGTGAGGCGTGCCAGGGCTTTGGGCGCGTGGGAGTGCTCGATCGCGAGCGCGTGGTGCCGGATCCCTCGAAGACGCTCCAGGGGGATGCCGTGGCGCCCTTCGCCACACGCGCCAACCGGGGCTGGAAGCGCGATCTGCTGCAGGCGTGCCGGAAGCACGGCATCCCCGTGGACGTGCCCTACGCGAAGCTGGGCGCAGAAGTCCGCGAGCTGATCTTCGAGGGCGACGACGACAAGTGGTACGGCGTGCAGGGCTACTTCGACCGGCTCGAGCGGCGCCGCTACAAGGTCCAGAACCGCGTGATGATCGCGCGCTACCGGCGCTTCGATCCGTGTCCCGATTGCGGCGGGGCCCGGCTGCGCGCCGAGGCTCTGGCGTTCAGGGTCGCCGGCGCTGATCTGGGGGAGATCTCGCGCCTCACCCTCGACGGACTGGCTGAGTGGCTGGACGCCCTGGATCTGAGCGAGGCCGAAGCCGCCCGCGTCGGTCGCCTGCTGGAGCGGCTGCAAGGTCGCATCGCCACCACCCGCCGCGTGGGTCTCGGCTACCTCGCCCTGGAGCGGCAGGTGCGGACGCTCTCGGGCGGGGAGGCCCAGCGGATCCAGCTGGCCACGGCGCTGGGCGGCGCACTGACCGCGGCCCTCTACGTGCTGGACGAACCGTCCATCGGGCTGCACGCCCGGGATGTGAGCCGGCTGCTGGACGTGTTGCGCGAAATCCGCGAGCGCGGCAACACGCTGGTCGTGGTGGAACACGCTCCCGAGTTCGTGGCGGCCGCCGACCACGTGATCGACCTGGGTCCCGGCGCGGGCCGCCACGGCGGCCGGTTGGTGGCCGAGGGAACCGTCGAGGAGCTCCGCGCGCATCCCACGGCGGTCACCGCGCGTGCCCTGCGCGGTGAGCTGGAGCCGCGCCGGCGCCGCTCGCGCAGCGCCCGGGGCGAGCTGGTGGTGGAGGGCGCCAGCGAGCACAACCTGCAGAATCTCGATGTGACGATTCCGCTGGGTCAGCTCGTGGTGGTGACGGGTGTCTCCGGCGCGGGCAAGAGCACGCTGGTCCGCTCGGTGCTGGTGGGCAACCTGCGCGGTGAGCCGGAGCGCGGCGCTTGCACGCGCATCCGCGGGGCGCAGGCGCTGGGCGAGGTGGTCGTGGTGGATCCCGATCCGCCGGGGCGCAGCTCCCGCTCCAACCCCGCCACCGTCTCCAAGGCGTTCGACGGCATCCGCCGGCGCTTCGCCGCCACCCGCGAGGCGAAGGCCCGCGGGCTGGGTCCCGGCTGGTTCTCGTTCAACGTCGCGGGCGGCCGCTGCGACGCCTGCGAGGGCAGGGGCGAGACCGTGGTGGACATGCAGTTCCTGGAGGACGTGCGGGTTCCCTGCGAGGCTTGCCTGGGAACCCGCTACCGGCGCGAGGCCCAGGACATCCGCATCGGGGGACGTTGCATCGTGGATGTGCTGGCCCTGAGCATCGAGGAAGCCCTGGAGGCGTTTGCCGACGACGACGCCGTGGTCTCGCGCCTCGAACCGCTGTCGCGCGTCGGTCTGGGTTACCTGGGGCTGGGGCAGCCGTTGGCCACACTCTCCGGGGGCGAGGCGCAGCGCCTGCGTCTGGGCCTGGCCCTGGCCGGGCGCGAGGGGCGCGGCAGCCTCTTCGTGCTGGACGAGCCCACCACGGGCCTCCACCCGGCCGAGGTGGCGCGCCTGGTGGAGAGCCTGGACCAGCTCCTGGACGCCGGGGCCAGTGTGGTGGTGGTGGAGCACAACCTGGACGTGGTCCGGGCCGCCGATCACGTGATCGACCTGGGCCCCGAGGGCGGGCCTGGAGGCGGGCGCATTGTGGCCCAGGGACCTGCCTCCAAGATCGCTCGGGTCCAGAAATCGCTTACAGGAAAGGCCCTTCGAGGCGAGTTCTGAGGCAATTTCGAGGCCCAGAGGCGCCTGGGGGAATCGTCCAGTCCTCCTCAATACCCGGCGCAGCCCTGCCGATGAGCCGAGCGTGAGCGCTCCCGACCGCCAGTCCGACGCCCAGGTGACCGCAGGGGCGCCGCCCGATCGCTACGCCCGCGTGTTGCCCGCGCTGGTGGAGCGCTTCCGCGCGAGCGGGGTGGTCGGTGTCGTGGTCGTGGGCGCGGAAGAGCTGGGCCGCGTGGAGCGCTTCTACGGAGACGAGGCTCAGGACCGCGTTGCGGCGGCGCTGGTGGCCGCCCTCGAAGAGGTGTGGGGCGACCGCCGGGACGCCGGGGACATGCTGGTGCGTGCCGACGAGGGCCGTGACGAGATGGCTCTCTTCCTCTTCCGCGGCAAGGACGAGGCCGACTTCTACGGCGAGGGCATCGCGACCCTGGTTGCGGACATCCGTGTCCACCTGGCCAAGCAGGGCTCGCGGATCTTCTACCCGTACACTCGCGTGGCGCCGCCCGTGCAGGTCGGCTGGACCCTGGCGCTGCGGAATCCCGTCGTGGCCGATCGGCGCCAGCTGCGCGCGGCGTGGCAGGATGCACGCCACGATGCTGAGCTGGTGGGCCAGCTCGAGGCCCGCGTTCGCAAGCTGTCCTTCCAACAGGTTCTGCTTCGCGAGGACGTGACGATGCTGTTCGAGCCCATCGTCAACCTCTCCACACGCGACGTGATCGGCTACGAGGCCCTGGCCCGGGGCCCGGCCGGCTCCGAAGTGCAGAGCCCCGGCGCGTTCTTCCAACGCGCCGAGGAGGCGGGGCTGCTCTTCGAAGCCGACTCCCTGTGCCGACGTCGCGCCCTGGACGGAGCGCACGGCCTGGCGCCGGGGATCAAGCTCTTCCTCAACTGCCTGCCATCGGCGATTCGAGACCCGCAGTTTCGCGGCGCCGAGTTCCAGCATCTGCTCGAGCGCCTGCGGCTACGGCCCACCGACGTGGTGTTCGAGATTTCCGAGCGCGAGTCGATCGGCAACTTCGCGATGTTCCGCGAGGCGCGCGACCACTTCGCGAGCCTGGGACTGGGCATCGCCCTGGACGACACCGGCGTGGGCTACTCCTCGCTGGAGGCGGTCATCGAGCTGGCGCCCGACTTCATCAAGGTGGACCAGGTTCTGGTGCGCTCGATCGATACGGACCCGCCGCGCCAGGAGCTGCTGCGTTCGCTCAACGCGGTGGCGGCCAAGCTGGGGGCGCGGGTCATCGCCGAGGGCATCGAGACCCGCGAAGAGCTCTCGACCCTCCAGGCTCTGGGTGTGCCCTTCGGCCAGGGCTACCTGCTGGGGCGCGCGGCGCCCCTGCGGAGGGACCTGTAGCGGCGCGGTGATAGACTCGGCGGGCCATGAGCGACCGCTCCCACCCGCCCGACGACATCGCTCCCCGCGCCTTCTTCACACGCTGGATCCCGGAAGCGGTCGCAGGCGATCCCGAGCGGCGCGCTCGACTGGGCACTACCCGCGCGCGCATCCAGTTCGAGCTGAGTGGCAACCCGGGCGGAACCTGGACCGTTTCGGTCGAGGAGGGCCGCGTGTCGGGGGCCGAAGGCCCGGTGCAGGACCCGGACCTGCGCATCGAGGTGGACATGGAGACCTGGCGGGCGCTGAACCGGGGCGACCTCTCCGCTCCCGAGGCGCTGCTCCGCCGCCGCCTCCACTTCCATGGAAGCTTCCTGCTGGCCTTGAAGCTCCACCTGATCCTCGGCTAGAAGCGACGAGACGCTTCTAGCCGGGCGGGGAGGGCTCAGCCGGAGCGGCGTCGCACCGAGGCACGTTGGGCTTCGCGGCGCTGGGCGAAAATCTTCTTGTCGTGGATCTTGCGGAGCTGGCGGGCCAGCTGCTCCAGCAGCTTGTCCGCGGCCACGGCCAGCTCGGATGCGTCCCCGTGTCCCGCCACTTCCGTGTGGTTCCCGGTCACGTGTCCATGGGCGGTCCAGCTGGCGCCGTCGCTCGACAGGATCACCTCGAAGCGCGTCGTCTCGGGAAACTCCTCTGCCAGCACCTCGCAGCGCTCCTCCACGGTCTCTCGCACCTTTTCCTGCGGATCGATGTCCTTGAAGCTGATCACCACGGACGAAGCCATTGAACCTCCATTTTCGATCGGCGGAAGCGGACGGGAATCGAACCCGCCGAGGCCGTGTCGCCACGGCCCCCACCAGATTTGAAGTCCGGGCCGGGCACCAGCCTCGGGAACGCTTCCACGACGACGATAGCCGACACGAAGCACGCCGTTTCCCTGTCAGGGTAGGCGCTACGGGCTCGGCGCGCCGCGCGTTGGAGCCTCCGCCCTGCACCCCGAGGGGAGCGCGCCAGCGATTCCTACAGCCAGCAAAAGGACGGCAAGTCCGGCCGACATTAGCGCATGGGGCAGCGCCAGCGGAGGCGGCAGGGCATCGACGGCGTGGACCCACGCGGACAGCGCCAGGATCGCCAGCGCGGCCGGCGCGCCGTAGGTCAGGGGCAGCAGGAGCAGCATCATCCAGTAGTAGGAGGGGAGGCCAGGGGCGTGAGCGCGAAGGTTGCGGCCACGCCCAACGCGGTGGCGCGCACCGCCGTGGCGTGCCAGGCGGCGGCGGCCACGATGGCGAGGAAGGCGCCCTTGAGCGCCAGAAGGGCGGGACGACGCTCTCCGAGCTGCTGCTCCGCAGTGCGGGGCGCTGCCGGCCAGCGAACCGGAATCGAGCCCGTCGCAGCAATCCGGGTCAGGACCGGGAGGTTCACCACCAGGCTGTCGAGGCCGACGCTGGTGGGGGCCCAGGTGCCCGCGTGGTGGCGGATGTCCTGGGTGAACTCCAGCCACGCGTCGCTTCCGCGCCCGGTGAAGCTGCCGGCGGCGAGGCCCACGGTCACGGCTACGCCGAAGCCGGCGGCCAGGCGCAGCGCCGCGTCCGGGCGTCGGCGCTGCCACAGTCGCGGGCGGCGAGCACCGCCGGCCCCAACAGGAAGAACGCCGGGAAGAGGCGCGCCATGGCCGCGACCCCGAGCAAGACGCCCGCCGCGAAGGAGCGGCCGCGCGCCAGCTGGCAGAGGGCCAGCATCAGGGCCGCCAGCCAGTCGAGGCGCAGGAAGGCGCCCACGAACAGGTAATTCCTCCGTGGCCCAGGCCGAAGACCGCCAGTGCGAGGCAGCCGGCCCGCGCACCGAAGGTGCGAAACAGCATCGCGAACGCCAGCAGCAGCAGCGCCACGTCGAGGCTGGCCAGGAAGGCCAGGCTGAGTGGGTTGGCGGGCAGCCGGGACGAGAACAGGCGCGCCACGAACGTCCAGCTGGGTGGCGGGTTGTAGCCGTGGTCGCGCCGCATCCCGTCCAGCACGCCCGGCTCGATCACCTGGAGGTAGTGGTCGTGGTCGGCGACGAACTGATCCCAGCGCTCGGCGCTGAAGCGTGACTTCACCACCTCGAGCTCCGGCAGCTGCGAGCGGACCGACACCAGACGGTTGGCGTGCAGGTCGCGGATCGCCTCGGGCAAGGGGCGGTCGGGCCGGCTCTGGCGCTGGGCGGCCAGCGAGGCCAGGTAGATCCCGTCGTAGCCGAGCTCGGGGAAGTACTTGGATCCGAGCTGGTAGTGGAACTGCTCCCAGGTGTTGATGAAGTGGAAGTCGTTGTAGTGGCGGAAGAGCCCGAAGTTGTAGAAGGCGGCCAGGCCCAGCCCGGCCGCTGCGACGTACGCGGGCAGGCTGCGTCGCCCCAGGCGGCGCGCATCGAGCCGGCGGGCCAGCAGCAAGAGGGCCCCGGCGAGCACGGCGGCGGAGCAGCGGGCCTGGGCCTCGACAACGGGGTTGGCCAACTCGCCGCCGAACAGCCGCGCAGCGAGTGCCAGCAGGCACGCGCCGGCCAGCAGCGCGAGGGCGATCTCGAACCCGGTGGGGCGTTTGCGTACCAACGCCGCTCAGCCTACTGGCCCGGGCGCAATGCGTCGCGCTTTTTGCTTTCGCGGGGGATCGGGAGGGCGTACTCTTGTGCGCGGGGTGGTGACCGCGTACTCGCATCGCGAGGCTGCGCGCATTCTCAGGATCTCGCAGGCGCGCCTCCGCTATTGGGAGCGGACGGAGTTGGTGCGTCGCAGCGTCGAGGACGGGAGTGAGCGCGGCTTCGGCTTCCGGGACCTGGTGCGCTTGAAGAGCGTTCTGGGCCTGCTGGAGCGTGGCGTTCCGCTGCGGCGCATCCGTCGTAGCGCCCGCGATCTGCAGCGCCGGCTGCCCGAGATGGAGGATGCGCTGGGCTCCCTGCGCCTGTGGGACGAGGGATCGCAGCGCGTGGTGGTCGAGCACGCGGGAGCCCTCTTCGAGCCCGGCGGACAGATGGTGCTGGACTTCCGCCGCGGCAAGCCGGTGGGCGAGGGCGACCCGGTGGCGCGCCTGGCGCCAACCCCGTTGAGTGCCGCCGAGTGGTTCGAGCGCGGCTGCACGCTGGACGCGGATGCCGCCACCCAGGGCGAGGCCATCGAGGCCTATCGCTGCGCGCTGGCCGCCGATCCGCACTTCGCCGATGCCCACTGCAATCTGGGCACCGTCTTCTACAACCAGGGCCGCAGGCAGGCAGCGCTGGAGTGCTTCCGGAAGGCGATGGAGATCGATCCGCTGCACCTGGAGGCCAACTTCAACGCCGCCAGCCTGTTGGAGGAGCAGCGCGCCGAGGAGTCCGCGCTGCGCCACTACCGGACGGTGCTCAGCGTGGACCCCATGTACCTGGACGCCCACGTCAACGTCGCACTCCTCTACGAGAAGCTGGGCCGCAAGGCGCGCGCGCGCGAGCACTGGCGCCGCACCCTGCAGATCGATCCCCAAGGGCCCTGGGCGGATGTAGCCCGAAGACACTTGGGCAACGGCGGCTCGTAGCGGCAGGGGAGGCGGCGCGTTGTTTATTCTTAGGCGGCCGAGCCCCTACGCTCGCCTTCGGCTCGCTGCGCGCGCGGCAACGCTGAGGGGTAGCTAGCCGGACTCCGAGGGCCGCGCTTGCGGGCCGCAGGCTCGGTAAGTGCACGACCGCCAGGGGGCTACGTGGGCATGGCCCAACGGGTCGTAGCCCCGCCTGAGTTGGCGCGCCTTCCCGGTGTATGGCCCGCAAGCGCCGCCCGACGGAGCCCGCGCCAGCTCTGAGGTGGATGCGGCGCGCGCAGCGAGCCGCAGGCGAGCGAAGGGGCTCGGCCGCCTAAGGATAGGCGCGGACCACGGGGCTACGATTCAGGCTGCCACCTCAACACCGGTCGCCTCGCCGCGCGGGTTTCGTCGAGGCGGGAGCGGGGTGTCCGGTGCGGCGCCTCGCGCACCAGGTCGGGGTTCTCGTGTGCCTCGCGCTCGATGGCGAGCAGGGCCTCCACGAAGCGATCGAGGCCCTCCAAGGACTCGCTCTCCGTGGGCTCGATCATGATCGCCCCGTGGACGATCAGCGGGAAGTAGATGGTCGGCGGGTGGTAGCCGTAGTCGATCAGCCGCTTGGCCACGTCCAGGGTGGTGACGCCCGTCTCCTCCAGGAGGCGGTCCGACAGCACGCACTCGTGCATCACCGGTCGGTCGTAGGGCACGTGCCAGCGCTCGCGCAGGCGCGCCAGCAGGTAGTTGGCGTTCAAGACGGCCATCTCGGCGCAACGCCGCACTCCGTCGGGGCCCAGCGAGCGGATGTAGGCCCAGGCGCGCACCAGCATGCCCACGTTGCCGAAGCCTCCGTGAAGGCGTCCGATGCTGTGGGGGAACTCGTAGTCCAGGGCGTAGCGCTCCGGGTTCTGCTCCCGGCGGATGATGGGCACGGGCAGATGAGGCGCCAGGATGTTCTTCACGCCCACCGGGCCGGCTCCCGGGCCGCCTCCGCCATGGGGCGTCGAGAACGTCTTGTGCAGGTTGAAGTGGATGACGTCGACGCCCATGTCGCCGAGGCGCGCGACACCCATCAACGCGTTCAGGTTGGCTCCGTCGCCGTAGACCAGGCCGCCCTGCTCGTGGACGATTTCGCAGATACGGACGATGTGCTCTTCGAACAGGCCCAGCGTGTTGGGGTTGGTGAGCATCAGCCCGGCCACGTCCGGCGCCATCAGCTCGGCCACCGCCTCCGGGTGCAGGACTCCGTCGGGGCCGGACGGGATCGGCACGCACTCGAAGTCGTTGAGCGCCGCGCTGGCCGGATTGGTGCCGTGGGCGCTGTCCGGGATCAGCACCTTCTTGCGCCGGTCGCCGCGCTGCTCGTGGAGGGCGCGGATCATCATGATTCCGGCCAGCTCGCCCTGGGCGCCGGCGGCGGGCTGGAGGCTCACCCGGTCCATGCCGCTGATCTCCGCCAGGGCATCTTCCAGGTTCGCCATGAGCCCCAGGATTCCCTGGGCCAGAGCCGGCGGCTGCAGGGGGTGGATCTCCGCGAAGCCCGGCAGGCGTGCCGCCTTCTCGTTGAGCTTCGGGTTGTACTTCATGGTGCACGAGCCCAGGGGATAGAGGCCCAGCTCGACAGCGTAGTTCTGGGTGGAGAGACGCGTGAAGTGACGCACCACATCCATCTCCGAGAGCTCGGGCAGCTCCGGGATCGTCTCGCGCACCGCCTCCGCGCCCAGCAAGGCCTGGGCGTCCACCTCGGGTACGTCCAGGGGGTCGAGGTCCACGCCGGTGCGGCCCGGGCGGCTGCGCTCGAACAGCAGCGGCTCCTCCCAGGCCAACCCCCGGGTGGCGTGGCCCAGGCCCTCGATGGCGTCGCGGTCCGGCGGGCTCATCGTGCGTCCCCTGCCAGCGCAGCCACCAGACGGTCGATGTCTGCCCGGCTGGTGCGCTCGGTGGTGCAGACCAGCACCGCCGGCCCCAGGTCCGGCGCATAGGGCGAGAGGTCCAGCCCGCCGACGATGCTCGCTTCCAGGGCCCGGCTCAGGGCCGCGTCCGCGGGGCCCGACAGGCCCACCACGAACTCGTTGAAGCCCGGGGCTTCGATGGGGAGCGTGACGCCGGGCGTCTCGCGCACGCGCCCGCGCGCGTACTCGGCCTTCGCCAGGTTCGTCTCGGCCAGGCGGCGCAGTCCCCCGGGGCCGTACAGCGCCAGGTAGACCGTGGCCATCAAGAGGCACAGGCCCTGGTTCGTGCAGATGTTGGAGGTCGCCCGTTCCCGGCGGATGTGCTGCTCGCGCGTGGACAGGGTCAGCACGAATCCGCGCCGGCCCTCGCTGTCCACGGTCTCGCCCGCCAGGCGGCCCGGCATCTGGCGCACGTGCTTCTGGCGGCTGGCCAGGAAGCCCAGGTGCGGGCCGCCGAAGCCCATGGGAAGGCCGAAGCTCTGGGCCTCGCCGCACACCAGGTCCGCCCCCAGCTCACCGGGCGGCCGCAGCAGCGCCAGCGAGAGCGCCTCGGTCACGGCTACGACCAGCAGTGCGCCGTGGGCGTGGGCCGCCTCCGCAGCCGCGGCCAGGTCCTCCAGCGGACCCAGGAAGCTCGGCTGCTGGACGATCAGGCAGGCGGTGTCGTCGTCGATCCGCTCGGCCAGCGACGCCGAGCGTCCATCGGCTCCGCGCTTTCCGTCCACGATCTCCCCACCCAGCCCCGACAGGTAGGTGCCCAGGACGTCGCGGTAGTGCGGGTGCAGCCCCGAGGCCACCACCACCTTGGAGCGCCGGGTCAGGCGCATGGCCATCAGCGTGGCCTCGGCGGTGGCGGAGGCCCCGTCGTACAGCGAGGCGTTGGAGACCTCCATGCCCGTGAGGCCGCACATCATGGTCTGCCACTCGAAGATGACCTGGAGCGTTCCCTGGCTCATCTCCGGCTGGTACGGCGTGTAGGCCGTGAGAAACTCGGCGCGCGACGCGATCGCATCCAGCACCGCCGGCGAGAAGTGGGGATAGGTTCCCGCCCCCAGGAACCAGGCGTGGTCGCCGGCGTGGGTGTTGCGGTCCGCCAGCTCCGCGAACTCGGCCAGGGTCGTCTGCTCGCTGGCGGCAGCGGGCAGATCCAGCGGGCGCTCCAGGTGGAGCTTCTCGGGAATGCACGCGAAGAGGTCGGTCACGGAGGACGCGCCTACGACGTCCAGCATCCGGCCGATCTCCTCCTCGGTGTGGGGGATGAAGCGCACGCTAGTCCTTGCGGTCCTCGACGTGCTGGGCGTAGGCGTCCGCATCCAGCAGCGCGTCCAGCTGGGACGGGTCGCTCGGCTCCAGGGCGAGCATCCAGCCGTTCCGGTAGCAGCTCTCGTTGACCAGCTCCGGCCTCTCCACCAGCTCGTCGTTCACCTCCGTCACCGTGCCGGAGATCGGCGCGTAGAGATCCGAGACGGCCTTCACCGACTCGATGACCCCGAAGGGGGCGCCCTGGTCGTAGCGGCTTCCCACCTCCGGGAGCTCCACGAAAACCACGTCGCCGAGCTGCTGCTGCGCGTAGTCGGTCACGCCGATGAAGACGTGCCCATCTTCGAGGCGCGCCCACTCATCTTCGCGCGAGTAGCGCAGGTCGCCGGGAATCTCGGTGTCGGCCACGCGTCTCCCTTTCCGTCGGTAGGCTAGCTGCGGGGGCGTCGGTAGAAGGGCGTCGCTACGACGCGGGCGGACACACGCCGGCCGCGGATCTCGACGCCCAGCTCGGCTCCCTCCGCCGCCAGGGCGGGCGGAACGTAGCCGAGTCCGATGCAGGTTCCGAGGGTGGGCGAGGGCGCTCCCGAGGTTACGCGTCCAACGGGGCTGCCGCTCGCGTCCAGCAGAGGGTGGTCTGCGCGGGCTACACCGCGCTCGCTGAGCTCGAAGCCGACCAGCTGCTTGCCCACGCCGTTCGCGGCTTGCTGGGCCAGCGCCTCGGCGCCCAGGAAGCCGCCTGCGTCCAGCTTGACGAAGCGTTGGAGCCCCGCCTCCAGCGGTGAGGTTTCGTCGTCGAGCTCGTGGCCGTAGAGGGGCAGGGCGGCTTCCAGGCGCAGGGTGTCCCGAGCGCCCAGGCCCACCGGCGCAATACCGGCGTCGCGGCCGGCGTCGAGCAGCGCCTGGAACAGGTCGGCGGTGTGGTCGGCCTGCAGATAGATCTCGTAGCCGTCGGAGCCCGTATAGCCGCTGCGCGAGATCAGCGCCGGGCTGCCGGCCACCTGGGTCTCCACGAAACGAAAGAACTTGAGTCCTGCCACGTCGGCCTCCGCCAGCGGCGCCAGCACCTCGGGGCTGCGCGGGCCCTGCAGCGCGATCAGGCCGGTGGTCTCGCTGCGGTCGTCCACTACGACGCCGGGCAGCGCATGGGCCTCGATCCAGGCGCGGTCCTTGTCGATGTTGGAGGCATTCACGCACAGGAAGAGCCGATCTTCGGCCATCCGGTAGACGGTGACGTCGTCCACCGATCCGCCGCTCTCGTTGCACAGCACGCCGTAGCGCACGCGGCCGGGTCGCAGGCTGGCCACGGGGCAGGTGACCAGGCGCTCGGCGCTGGCCACCGCCTCGGGGCCCTCCAGGTGGATTTGCCCCATGTGCGATACGTCGAACAGGCCCGCGCGCTCGCGGACGGCCCCGTGCTCGGCCTTGATGCCCTCGTACTGCACCGGCATCTCGAACCCGCCGAAAGGCACCATGCGCGCCCCGAGGCTGCGGTGCAGGTCGAAGAGCGGGGTGCGGCGCAGCTCGCTCACGCGCCGGTGTGCTCGCGGTAGGCCTGAAGGGTGTTGCGCAGCAGCATGGTGATCGTCATGGGGCCGACTCCGCCGCGCGGCGGCGTCACCAGCCCCGCGATGCCCTGGACGCCGTCGAAGTCCACGTCGCCTACCAGCTTGCCGTCCACCTCGTTCACACCCACGTCGATCACGGCCGCACCGGGCTTCACCCAATCCGGCTGGATCATGCGCGCGCGCCCCACCGCCGCCACCAGGATATCGGCCTCGCGGCAGACGCCGGGCAGGTCGCGGGTGCGCGAGTGGCAGATCGTGACCGTGGCGTGCCGGTGCAGGAGCAGCAGCGACACCGGCTTGCCGACGATCTCGCTGCGTCCCACGACCACGGCGTGCGCACCCTCGATGGGGATCTCGTGGCGGTCGAGCACCTCGATGATGCCCATGGGTGTGCACGGGTAGAGGCCGGGTACGCCTTGCAGCAGCCGACCCGAGTTCATCGGGTGCAGGCCGTCCACGTCCTTGGCCGGGTCCACGGCCCGGGCCACCGCGGTGGCGCTCACTCCGTCCGGCAGCGGGAGCTGGACCAGGATGCCGTCGATGGAGTCGTCGCGGTTCAGCTCGTCCACGAGCGCGAGCACGTCCGCCTCGCCGGCACTGGCCGGCAGGTCGCGCTCGACCGATTGCATGCCGACGCGCGCGCACGCGCGGCGCTTGCCCTTGATGTACGAAGCGCTGGCCGGGTTGTCGCCGACCAGGACGACCGCCAGGCAGGGCGGACGCCGCCCGGCCTCCGCCAGCTTGCGCACCTCCTCGGCAAGCTCGCCGCGGATCTGCTGGGAGAGGGCCTTGCCGTCGACGACGACGGTGTCGCGGGGGGAGCTCATCACACGCCTCCGGGGGGGGTCGGGGCGCGAGTATAACCGCTCAGGCGGCGGCCTTCGGCCCCTTGGAGCTCGACTTCGACGGGGACGCGGCCCCGGACTTCGAGTCCTTCTTGGAGTCGGACTTCTTCTTCTTCTTGTCCTTCTTCTCCGGCCCGCCGGTATCGGCATCGGCGGGGGTGTCGGCCTTCTTATCCTTGTCCTTGTCTTTGTCTCCCTTGGCGCTGGAGTAGAGGTCCGAGTGCCAGCCGCCTCCCTTCAGGACGAACGACGTTTGGGAGATCAGGCGCTCCACACGGCGCTTCTTGCACCTGGGGCAGGTGCGGACCTTCGGGTCCGTAATGCGCTGCTCGCGCTCGAACTCGTGATCGCAGGCCTTGCACAGGTACTCGTAGGTCGGCATCGCTTGTTCCCTTCAGCCCGCCTCGGCCAGATCCCGAAGACGCGTTTCTACAGCCCGGGCGTCTCCCGACACTCGCACCCGCTTGCGCCGGCCCTTGGCCCCCGCATCCAGCTCCACCGCCGACGCGGGCACGCCCAGGGCCTGAGCCAGAGCGCGACGGCACGCGGCGTTGGCCCGGCCCTCGACCGGCGGCGCGTCCACCTGGACCCGAAGCGCCCCGTCATGGGTTCCGCCGACCCGAGGGCGGCGGGAGCGGGGCGTCACGTGAATCCAGAAGGCCACGCCGTCGCGGGCCGGGGACATTTCTAAGGCCTGGATTCCGCTCGTCAAGCTCCCCCTCCGGCAGCGTGGCCGGCGGGAGGGTAGACGATCTGGAAGTGGAGTGAGCTTGCGGAGCGGCGGGCTCCCCAGCCGCTAGCCGGCCAGCTCTCCGCGGCGGCGCGGCTTGTCGCCGGCCTCGCCCTTCGGGGCGCGCGGTGTCGGGGTCAGGTAGGCGATCTTCTCCTCGGCGGTGTCCTCGGCGTCCGGTGCGCCCAGGCCCTCGAGAAGCGTCAGGTGGGTCTGGATCGTCTCGCGAACGGCGCCGGCCAGGCGGCTGCGCAGCGCCTTCATCTCGCGGATGTCCTCCGCCAGCTTGGCGGCACGCCGGTGGGCGGCATCCAGCACCTTCTCGGCACGCACCTCGGCCTCGCCCAGGGTGATCTCCGCCTCCTTGGTGGCGGTCTTCTTCAGGTCCTCGGCCATGGCCTGGGCGGTGATCAGGGTCTCGCGCAGGATGCCCTCGTTGGCCTGGAGATCGTTCACCCGGCCCTCCAGGTTGCGCACGGTCTCGCGCAGGAACTCCACCTCGTGGACCAGGGACTCGTAGTCCTGCGCCAGCAGCTCCAGGAAACCGTCTACCTCGGCCCGGTCGTAGCCCTTCCAGCGGGTGGGAAAGCGGTGGTTCTGGATGTCGAGCGGTGTCATCCGCATAAAAGGCCCCTCCAACGTGCAACTTCATCGGCAAAGCGCAGAGGCTCCTTAAGAGACCAAGATCACATAGCCCCACACGAGGAGGCTGGGCCTCCGGAGCCTATGGCCCGCAAGCGCCGCCCTCGGAGCTCGCCTACGCCACCGAATGAGTTGCGGCGCGCGCAGCGAGCCGCAGGCGAGCGAAGGGCCTCGGCCGGCTAAGGATGGCCAACGCAGACCGCCGCGTTCCTAGGCGAGACCGCCTGCGGGATCTACCGAGGCCCCTTCCCGGGCTGGTCGGGGCCGCGCAGGCTGCGGGAGCGTTGGGTGGCGCCTTCCACAGCTTGGAAGATCGCGGCGCGCAGGCCGCCGGCTTCCAGCCGCTCCAGCCCGGCGATGGTGGTGCCGCCGGGCGAGGCCACGCGGTCCTTGAGGAGAGCCGGGTGGGTGCCGCTCTCGATCACCAACTTGGCTGCGCCAAACACGGTTTGGCAGGCGAGGGCGTGGGCGGCGTCCCGGGGCAGCCCCTGGCACACGCCCGCGTCGGCCAAGGCCTCGATGAAGACGAAGACGTAGGCCGGCCCGCTGCCGGAGACGCCTGTCACCGCATCCAGCAGGTCTTCGGAGGGGGCCTGCCAGACCGTGCCCACGGACTCGAACAGGGCGCGGGCCGTTGCGGTGGAGCTGGGGCAGAAGCCCGTGGCGCCCGCGTGGACCTGGGCCGGGGTGTTGGGCATCGCCCTCACGATGCGGGCGCTGGCGCTGAGGGCGGCCTTGAGCCGATCCAAGGTCACGCCGGCGGCGATGGAGATCCACAGCGGCCGCTCGGGGTCGCCTTTCAGGCGCGCCAGGGTGCTGCGGACCCTGTCCGGCTTGACCGCGATGACGACGATGTCGCTCTCGGCGACCGCGTCGTTGTTGTCCTCGGAGGTCGAGATCCCGAGACGGGCTTCGAAGATCTCGCGCCGGGCCGGATCGGGGTCGCTGGCGGCCAAGCGGTCCTTGGGAAAGCCGGAAGCCAGCAGCGCGCCCGCCAAGGCTTCGGCCATCGCGCCGGCCCCGATGAATCCGATCTTCTTGTCGTCCAAGGGGTTGCCCACGCGGACTCCTTCCGGCGAACAGCATACCCCGGATCA
>JAFDET010000243.1 GCA_019310195.1 Deltaproteobacteria bacterium | reverse complement strand
AAGAAGGCTACGCGGAAGAAGGCCACACGCCGCAAGAAGGCCACGCGGAAGAAGGCCACTCGCAAGAAGGCCACACGCCGCAAGAAGGCTACGCGGAAGAAGGCCACACGCCGCAAGAAGGCCACGCGGAAGAAGGCCACTCGCAAGAAGGCCACACGCCGCAAGAAGGCTACGCGGAAGAAGGCCACTCGCCGCAAGAAGGCCACGCGGAAGAAGGCCACTCGCAAGAAGGCCACTCGCCGCAAGAAGGCCACGCGCAAGAAGGCCACGCGGAAGAAGGCCACACGCCGCAAGAAGGCCACACGCCGCAAGAAGGCCGCTACGAAGAAGGCCACGCGCCGCAAGGCCACGCGTCGCCGCAAGAAGGCCTAGAGCGCCCCGGCGTTCGAAGCCGAGGTCTTCGCAAGAGGGCCATGGGACCCCGGCCGGCATCTGCCGGCCGGGGTTTCCTTCTTCCGGGGGGTCCTCTACCCTCCGGCCGCCGGTCAGCCCCCGAGGGGGCGACCCTCAAACAGGGAGCCGCATGGCACGCATCACCGTCGAAGACTGCACCGAGAGGGTCCCCAACCGCTTCCATCTGGTGCAGATGGCCGCCATCCGGACCAAGCAGCTCAAGAAGGGCGCTCGCTGCCTCGTTCAGGGCAGCGGCAACAAGGAGGTGGTCACCTCCTTGCGGGAGATCGCCGCGGGCCTCGTGCAGGCCGATTACCCCGAGACCGAGCCCGAGAGCGACACGACCGCGGAGTAGGCTGGCTAGCCTACGACCTGGACGGGCACCTGGAAGGTGATCGTGGTGCCCTTGCCCACCTCGCTGGTCAGCGAGATGCTGCCGTCCAGCAGGATCAGCAGATCGCGCACCAGGGCCATGCCCAGGCCCGAGCCCCGGTACTTGGTCGAGGACAGCTCGTCCACCTGGTAGAACTCGTCGAAGACGAACTGCTGATCGTCGGGGCAGATCCCGATGCCCGTGTCTTCGATCTGGCAGACCAGGTTGCCGTCGCGAACGCCCGATCGGATCAGGACGCGGCCTTCCTCGGTGAACTTTGCCGCGTTGTCGAGCATCAGGAAGAGCACCTGGTTCACCTTGGCCAGATCCGTCCGGATCTTGGGCAGCGGCTCGTCGAAGATCTTCTCGATCACCACGGCCTTGTCGCCCAGGGTGTCCTGAACGCTGAAGATCGCCTCGTCCACCACCTCGCGGTAGTTGACGTCCTGCACCTCGACCGGCAGCTCGCCCTGCTTGATCCGCCACAGGTCCAGGATGTTCTGGAGCGTGCGTAGGAAGGCGGTGCCGTCGTCCAGGGCTTCGCGCAGGCTGATCTTGGCGTTGCCCGACAGGTGGTCGTTCTCGCCGGCCAGGACCGAGATGATCGCCTCGATGATGCTGTTGAGCGGCGTTCGCAGCTCGCGGGACATCTTCTCGATGAAGTCGTTCTTGAGCTTCTCGATCTTGCCCAGCCGCTCGTTGTTCTGGAGCAGCTGGATATCCTGGGCGAAGAGCTGCTCGGAGAGTATCAGGATCTCGTCGCTCTTGTCCTCGGCGGTCTGCGCGCTGTGGTGGGCTGTGCCCGCCAGCCGCTCGACCTCTCGGGAGAGGTACTCGTGATCCAGGCGGTAGGCCGCGCGCGAGCTGGCTGCGGTCACGCCGCCCAGGCGCTGGGCATCCGGGGCCTGGGGAACCCCCAGGACCAGCACGCCGTGATGGCGTCCCTGCACCGAGAGCGGCGCCAGGACGAGTCCGCCTGCACCCGCTTCGCCCAGCTCCGCGGCCGGGTCCTCGGTGTGCGTCTGCTCGCCGTCGGTCGAGAAGGCGCTCATCCGGGGCAGGAGGGCCTCGGCGGCCGTCCGCGCCTCCTCCGGGGTGGCGAAGCCGGCCGCGGTGCGAAGCTGGAGGCCGGCTCCGGGCTCGGGCCGCACGAACATCAGCGCTCGCCCGCCTCCTGTGGCCTCGAGCGCCTGCATCGCCGAGGCGCGCAGCACTGCGGCGAGGTCGTCGCCCCGGTCCCTGGGGTCCTGAGGTCCTGCCACGGCTCCTGCTCCGCCCGACACCGGAGGCCTAGAACCGCTCGTCCGAGTCCAGCCCCAGCGGCTCGAGCTCGGCTTCTTCGGCGGCTTCGGTCATTTCCGGGCTGGCGCCCTCGAGTGCGAGCTTGGTTTGGAAGTCGGCCGGGTTGGTGGCTGCCGCGAAGGCCGTCTCCACCGAGATCTTGTTGGCGCGCAGCAGGTCCAGCAGGTGCTGGTCGAAGGCCTGCATGCCGTCGGAACGGCCGCGCGCGATGTACTCCGTGATCTCCGCGGTCTTGGCCGGGTCCTTGATGCATTCCTGGATGCTGCGCGTGCTGCGCATGACCTCGACGGCGGGAACTCGGCCCGTCTTCTTCTTGTTGGCCAGCAGGCGCAGGGAGACCACGGCCTTGAGGTTTTCGGCCAGCCGGTTGCGAACCTGGCCATGCTCTTCGGTGGGGAAGAACGAAACCAGGCGGTTGATGGTGGATGCCACGTCGTTGGTGTGGATCGACGAGAAGACCAGATGGCCGGTCTCCGCCGCCTTGAGCGAGGTGTCGACCGTCTGCAGGTCGCGCATCTCGCCCACCATGATCACGTCGGGGTCCTGGCGCAGCGCGGCGCGCAGGGCGTCGGGGAAGGACGCCGTGTCGGTGCCGATCTCGCGCTGGGTGATGATGCTCTTGTCGTGGGTGAACACGAACTCGATGGGGTCCTCGACGGTGATGATCTTCGACTTGCGGCTGGTGTTGACCGTGTCGATCATCGTCGCCAGCGTGGTGGACTTGCCCATGCCGGTCGCGCCCGTTACCAGCACGTAGCCGCGCCGCAGGTTGGCCACGTCGCCCAGGCTTCCGGGAAGGTTCAGATCCTCGAAGCTGCGGATCTGCAGCGGGATCACGCGCAGGACGATGTTGTAGAAACGCCGCTGGCGACTGATGTTCACGCGGAAGCGGCCCTCGCCCGGGAGCTCGTAGGCCAGGTCCATCTCGTTGAAGTCCATGTCCCGCGGCTTCTGGTCGTCGGCGTCCAGAAGCAGGCGGGCGATCGACTCCGTGTCCTTGGGCGTAAGGACCTTGTACCGCAGCTCCACCAGGTCCCCGTGGAACCGGTAGAGCGGCAGGTAGCCGACCTGGAAGTGAATGTCGGAGGCCCCCTTCTCGATTCCGAGTCGAAGGAGGCGGTAGAGCTTCTCCCGATCCATCGCGGGCGACCCTCCGAGGCGAATCCGGCCCGCAACCAAACGGCGGACCACCCCCCTCGTATCGGTTTTTTCGGCGCGCGCTTGACCACCATCAGAGGGCAGCGCGAGCCGGCTATACTTCGACTGGCGCTGCGCCACCCAGGAGGCCGGAACATCGAGGCTTTTCCCCCCCGTACCCTGACCGCTCCGTGTCTGGCCGCGCTCCTGCTGTGGGGCTTGGCCGGCGTTCCGGCCAGCGCGGAAGATCCCGGACCGGTTCCTTCCGTAGAGCTGGACGACCTGCTGCGCCTTCCCTCCGGCGTGGTGAGCCCCTACGAGGTGGATCGCCGCGGAGGGGCGACCCGCGAGCAGTGGCGCAGCCGCTTGAGCGACGCCCGGGACGATGTGCGCGCGGCCAAGAAGGCGCTGAGGGCCTCCCTGGATGAGCTGGACGAGATGGGCGGGGAGCAGGGCAACTGGAAGATGGCGCCTCCGGGCCTGGGGCAGCTCCAGCAGAAGGGCCCCAGCGGGGCCGCCTCGCCCGATGGCAACCAGAGCACGGCCGTCCCGCTCAACTATGGCCTCGCCAACTCCATCCGCGCTCAGAAGCAGGAGGTGCAGCGCGCCGAGCGCGCCCTGCGTGATCTGGAGATCGAGGCCAACCTGGCGGGCGTGCCCGAGGACTGGCGCCAGTAGACGCGCCCAGGCCCCGGCCGGTCGCTCAGGCTTCCTGGGCTTCGATCCAGGCCAGGCGGCGCCGTGCGAAGGGCAGGAGCAGGAGCGCCGGCACGGTGATGGCCCCGGAGAGGGCGAACCACGTCGCATACCCCAGGGCCTGGGTCACCTGGCCCGAGACTCCGCCGGCCAGCTTCCCCGGCAGCACGAACAAGGCGGAGAGCACGGCGTACTGCACGGCCGCGTGCTCCTTCTCTGTGATGCGCATGCAGAAGGACAGGAAGGCGGTCACCGCGAGGCCGGAGCAGAACGACTCGGCCAGCGACGCGCCGTACATCCCCGCCGAGCCGGCCTCGGGAAAGGCTGCGGCGGCGGCGTAGCCGAGGTTGGAGCCCACGGCCGCCACGCCCAGCCACAGCAGACCCCGGGAGATCCCGAACCGGGACACGAACGCGCCGCCCACGGCCGCGCCCGCCACCGTGGCGACCGAGCCCAGGGCCGTGGTCACGAAGCCGATCTCCTCCACCGGGTAGCCGCGGTCCACCCAGAAGGGCCGGACCATCGGGCCCATGGCGATGTCCCCGGCGCGGAACAGGAACACGAAGCCCAGCACGCCCCATGCGGCGGGTAGTCGCAGCCAGCGCAGCAGCGGCGCCCAGGTCTCCCGGCGCGCTTCGGCCGGCACCTCGACTCGCGGAACGCCGCGCACGGCCGCCGCGAAGAGCAGCGACAACACGGCGCCGGCGACGAACGTGCCGTTCCAGCCGACCCAGCGGGGCAGCAGCAGCAGGGCGCTGCCCCCGACGACGAGCCCGATCCGGTACGCGGTGACGCGCCCCGCGTTGACCGGGCCCTCCTGTCCGCGCGGCGTAATCCCGATCGTGTAGGCGTCGATCGCGACGTCCTGGGTGGCCGAGGCCAGGCAGTAGGCAGCAAGCACCGCCACGGCCGCGCCCAGCGAGACGCTGACGTCCACGGCGCACAGCGCGAGCAGGGCGCCGCCCATGACGAGCAGGGCGCCGCTGATCCACGTGCGCCGCTCGCCCAGGCGGTCGACCAGCGGGGACCAGAGCACCTTGGCCGACCAGGCCAGACCCAGCAGCGAGAGCCAGCCGATGGCGTCCAGGTCCACGCCCTCGAGGCGCAGCCAGACCGGCACCACGCCGTCGAAGACCCCCATCGGGAAGCCTTCCACGCAGTACAACAGGCCCACTACGGCCAGCGTCCGGCGCAGGCGCACCGCTCACCCCCGCGCTGCAGGGTACAGCAGCGCACTGCCGCTTCCCCTGCCAGCGCGGCGTCTCGACGCCCGGCCGGCGCGCGCCATCTTGGGTGAGGCTCCTAGAGCTTGTCGGCCCTCCAGGTGACCGTGCAGCCCTTCGAGTCGCCCGTGCAGACCAAGTCCACCGAGTCCGTCTGGCCGCAGAGGGTGGCCGTGGTGCCGGCCGCCACGGTCACTGAGGTCGCGCCGGCATCGATCAGATCCAGCCGGACCGGTT
>JAFDET010000031.1 GCA_019310195.1 Deltaproteobacteria bacterium | reverse complement strand
GCCATCGACCCTCCTGTGCCCCCGGACGATTCTACCCCAGCGAGGCGCGTGATATCCTGACCGACGGGAACGGAGCCCAATCCGGAGGCAGCCATTCGTGCGCCTGAACCGCGTCGAGTACACGATGATGAACAATCCCCTGCGCGCCTCGATCCAGCGCCGCTTCGAGGCGCGCCGGCTGCTGCGCATGGGCGGCCCCCTGGGAGGGGGCGCCGCCCTCGAGATCGGCTGCGGGCGCGGCGTGGGAACGCAGCTCATCTTCGAGGTCTTCGGTGCGAACCGGGTGGACGCCTTCGACCTGGATCCGCGCATGGCCGAGCAGGCCCGACGCCGCGTAGCCCGCTACGGCGACCGGGCGCGCATCTGGGTGGGCGACGCGACGGCGATCGCCGCACCCGACGCAAGCTACGACGCGGTCTTCGACTTCGGCATCATTCACCACATTCCTCGCTGGCGGGACGCGCTCGCCGAGGTGCGCCGGGTTCTCAAGCCGGGCGGACGCTTCTATGCGGAAGAGATCCTCTCCGACTTCATCCACAACCCGGTGGTCCGGCGCTTGCTCGACCACCCGCTCGAGGACCGCTTCGACGCGGCGACCTTCTCGGCGGCGCTGGCCGAGCACGGGTTGACGCCGCTCGAGTCGAGCGCGTTCGGAGGCTGGGTCGCCTGGGTGGTGGCGGCGAAGGCGGCCACGGCCGGCTAGCCTGCCACCCGCTCCCGGTTTCCGTAGACATTGAAGCCGTCGCCGCGCAGGAACCCCACCAGCGCCATGTTGGCCTCGGCCGCAAGCTCGACGGCCAGCGACGAAGGCGCTGACACGGCTGCCACCAACGGGATGCGCGCGGCCAGGGCCTTCTGGACGATCTCGTAGGAAATGCGCCCGGAGACCATCAGCAGGTGCCCGCGCAGGGGCAGTCGGTCCTCGCGCGCCGCCCAGCCCACCACCTTGTCCACGGCGTTGTGGCGGCCTATATCCTCGCGCACCGCCAGCAGGCTCCCATCCGATGCGAACAGGGCCGCGGCGTGCAGCCCGCCGGTGGCATCGAAGACGCGCTGGGCGGAGCGCACGCGCCCAGGCAGCTCGGCGAAGAGTGCAGCGGGGAAGCGGATCGGGTCGTCCAAGGGCGGAGCCGTGCGCAGCGCGTTCTCGATGGTCGCCTTGCCGCAGATTCCGCAGCTGGCATTGGCGAAGAGGTTGCGTCGCAGGGCCTCGAAATCGACGTCGACCCCGTCGGCCAGCACGGCGCGGATCACGTTGTCCGCGCCCTCGGGGTCGGGCGCGATGGTGCAGTGGCGGACCGAGAGCACGTCGTCGGGGGAGGCGACCACCCGCTCCGTAAGCAGGAACCCCAGGGCCAGCTCTTCGTCGGCCCCCGGCGTGCGCATCACTACGCCCAGCGGCGCGCTGCCGATCTGGATCTCCAGGGGCTCCTCCCGAGCCACCTGGTCGTCGACGGACTCGGCCGAGCCGGACGCGAAGCGCACGCGTCCGACACTGCGGACCGCGTCCTCGTCGACTCCCGCCATCAGTCCAGGACGAGGCCCAGCGTGAGCGTCTGGCCGTCGATCTGCACCTCGCGCACGTGGGCTCCGTCGGCCGGCGCCTGGCCCAGCGACACGACCACCGCCAGAGTCTCTCGGGCCAGGTCGGCTTCGCGCGGACGCACCGCATCCAGCAGAGCGCTCGCCCCGTCCAGGGAGAGCCGAATGCGCCCGGTGTACTCGAGATCGAGCTCCTTGCGGAACGTCTGCACCCGGTTCAGCACTTCGCGGTAGTGGCCTTCCTCTACCAGCTCCGGCGTCAGGGCCGTGCGCAGAACCACCACGCCGTCGGCCCCCGAGGCGGCGGCGAAACCCTCACGCGCCTCCAGCGAGACGGCGATCTCTTCGGGGCCCAGCTCGACGGCCTCGCCCCCGGCGTCGATGCTCACCCGGCCGTCGGTCTCCAGCGCGCGCAGCAGCGCGGCACCGTCGGCGTCGGCCAGCGCCGCCTTCACGGCGGGCATGCGCTTGCCCACCCGCGGCCCCAGGGCGCGGAAGTTGGGCTTCACCACGTAGCGCACGTACTCGTCCGCCTTCGGTACGAGGTGAAGCGCCTTGACGTTGAGCTCCTCGCGGATCAATTCCTCGTGACGGACCAGGGCGGACTCGAGCTCGGGATCGGCCAGCACCACTTCGGCCGCCTCCAGCGGCTGCCGTACACGCAGCCGCTCCGCCGTGCGCACCTGCATCCCCATGGAGACCAGGCTGCGCACCACACCCATCACCCGGGACAGGTCCTCATTCACGGCTTCGACATCCGGCTCCGGGTAGTCGCACAGGTGCACCGACAGCTCGTCGGACTCCGGGAAGGGCCGCCGAGACAGATTCTGCCACATCTCCTCGGTGGCGAAGGGCAGGAAGGGCGCCAGCAGCCGAGCGACGCAGACCAGGCACTCGTAGAGGGTCCAGTGGGCGTCCAGCTTGTCGGGCTCGAGCCCGGGCGCCCAGAAGCGATCACGACTGCGGCGTACGTACCAGTTGGAGAGTGCATCCACGAAGTCCGTGAGCACGCCGGTGGCTTCGTAGACGCGATACGCGTCCATGAACTCCGTCACCTTCCGCGTGGTCAGCGCCAGCTCCGAGAGGATCCAGCGGTCCAGCAGCGCGCGCTCGGCGGGCGGACGGCGCCCGGCTTCGTCCGAGGGGTCGAAGCCGTCGATATTGGCGTAGATGGTGAAGAACGCGTAGACGTTGCGCAGCTTCAACGGAAGCTCGCGCTGCAACGCGCGCACGGCTCCCAGCGAGAGCCGGGTGTTGTTCCAGGGCGGATTCGCCGCGAAGAAGAACCACCGGAACGCATCGGCGCCAGGCGCCGCCGCCGACGGATCTTCGATCCAGACCTTGTGGTCGTGGGGCAGGCCGGCCACTTCCCGCGGCAGGGTCTTCCGGCCGTGGGGCGCGAAGTCCACCCCCAGCGCGGCCCGGTCCTCTTCGGAGAGCTCCACCAGCCGTCGCGGCAGGCGAGCGGGGCGCAGCAGGACGTCGACGCCCCGGCTCTCATCATCGCCGCGGTACAGGCGCACGGGCGTGGACTCGCCGCTGAAGTCCAGGCTCTCGTACTCCTCGCGGGCGATGCGCGCCTCGCCGTGGGGCGGCGGATCGGCTTCGGCCTCGATGGGCGCACACTCCAGCCGGACCCGCTCCAGGATCACGTCCGGCGTCACGTAGTTGCCCTTGCTCTTGCTCTCCTTGCGGCCCTCGCGGTCGCAGATCAGGCCCAGGACCATGCAGGTCTTGTAGGGATGGGGATCCGGCGCGTCGGGGAAGAGCAGCGTAGAGACCCAGAGCAGGGAGTTGAACCAGCCCCGCGTCTGATCGACGGCTTCGCTGATGAAGTCCGCGCGGCGCGCCGCGGCGTACTCGGCGTCGCCGGTGTGCGGCCAACCCCACTGGGCGAAGGGCATGGACCCTGAGTCGAACCAGACGTCGATGACCTCGGGAACCCGGCGGTAGACGCCGGGCTCGCCGGGCTTCGTCCAGATGACCTGGTCGATCCAGGGCTTGTGCACCATGAGGTGCTCGGAGAGCGTCGGGTCGGCGGCCTTGGCGTCCTCGAAGCCCGAGAAGGCATCCGGGTTGCGCTCGCGGATCTCCGCGGCCGACGTCGGCACGTCGATCGCACCCGTCTCGTCGTTGATCCAGACGTTGAGCGGAGTGCCCCAGTAGCGCTCGCGCGAGAGCGCCCAGTCCACGTTGTTGCGCAGGAAGTCACCGAAACGACCTTCTTGGATGTGCTCCGGAAGCCACTGGATGTGGCGATTGTTCTCCAGCGCCTGCTCCACCTTCTCGGTGGTGCGGATGTACCAGGCAGGGCGCGCGTACTGGATCAGCGGGTCGTCGGGCGAGCGCTCGCAGAACGGGTACTCGTGGCGGTAGGTCTCGGCGTGCCAGAGGAGGCCGCGCTCGCGCAGCTCGCGGAGCAGATCGCGGTCGCAGTCCTTGACCCAGCGGCCGGCGTAGGGCGCCGGAGCCCGCTCCGGATCGAAGCCGCCGTCGGGGCGCACGGCGCACAGAAGCGGCAGCTCCGGGTCGCGGGCCTGCTCCTGCTTCAGCAGATCGAAGTCCACCTCTCCGAAGGCCGGAGCCGCATGCACGATCCCGGTGCCCGCGTCCAGCTCCACGAAGTCCGCCGCCACCACCCGCCACAGCCGCTCGAAGGCGGGGTCGTCGGCGTACCAGTCGAAGGGCGGCGTGTAGCGGCGGCCCACGAGCTCGGCGCCGGGCAGGGTCCGCTCCACCGGGAGCTCGCGCCCCACCTTCTCCGCCAGGGCGGGCAGCAGCGCCTCGGCCACCACCATGCGCCCGACCTCGTCGCGCACCACCGCGTAGGAGACATCCGCCTTCACGGCGGCGAACATGTTGGAGGACAGGGTCCACGGCGTGGTAGTCCAGACCAGCAGCGACGTTTCCGGATCGTCGGCCAGCGGGAAGCGCACGTAGACCGACGGATCGTCGACGGTCTTGTAGCCCTGCCCCACCTCCGCGGCGGAAAGCGCAGTCCCGCCCTGGGCCCACCACCACACCACCTTGTGCCCGCGGTACAGGAGCCCGCGTTCGTGAAGCTGGGCCAGGGCCCACCACACGCTCTCCACGTAGGGCTTGTGGTAGGTGACGTAGGCGTCCTCCATATCCACCCAGAAGCCCAGCTGCTCGGTGAAGCGCGCCCACTCTTCGGTGTAACGGAAGACGCTCTCCAGGCAGCGGCGCACGAAGCGCTCGACACCATACGCCTCGATCGCCGCCTTGCCCTTGATGCGGAGCTCTTTCTCCACCTCGGTCTCGACGGGCAACCCGTGGGTGTCCCAGCCGGCCTTCCGGGGCACGTGGAAGCCGCGCATGGTCTTGTAGCGGGGGAACACGTCCTTCATGACGCGCGTGAGCGCGTGACCGTTGTGGGGAAGGCCGTTGGCCGTCGGCGGGCCCTCGTAGAAGACAAAGCGGGGCGCACCTTCGCGACGCCGCAAGGTGCGGTGGAAGACGTCCTGCTCCTTCCAGAAGGCGCGGATGCGCGCCTCGACTTCGGGAAAGTCGACCAGGGGCGCGACGGCCTGGAAGCGGGGCTCCGGCATGGTGCGGGAAGCTACCACGCGTCCCCGGGGGCGGCCGCTCGCGGGCCGCGAGGCAGCGACTACCTTCCCGCCGAGGAGTTCTGCCGGTGAACGACGAGATTCGAAGGGGCATGGAGCGCCAGCTCCGGGACTGGCGGCGCGAGGTAGCCGGAGGCAGCGGACGGCTGGGCTGGAAGATCGGGTTCAACGATCCCACGGCCCAGGCGCGCTTCGGCCTCGACGAGACCCTGGTCGGCCACCTGCGCGAGCGCTCCCGGGTGGAGCCCGGGCGGGCGGTGCGGCTGGAGCAGGGCATGCAGGCCATGGCGGAGGTGGAGATCGCCATCGAGCTGTCTGCTGACGTAGCGCCCGGCGGTGATCTCGACGCGGCCCGCGCCGCCATCGGCCGCATCCTCCCCGCGCTGGAGCTCGTGAACTTCGCCCGCCCCTTCGAGAACATCGAGACGATCCTGGCCCATGACATCTTCCATCACGCGGTGGTGTTCGGGACCGAGGGGACCGGCCGCGAGGGGCCGGCCCTGGAGGGCGTCAGCGCCAGCGCCTGGAAGAACGGCGAGAAGGTCGCCGACGGCAACATGGGGCTGGTGCCCGCCGACCTGGCGGAGGTGGTGCGCCACGTGGCGGACACTCTGGGCGCCTTCGGCGAGCAGCTCGTCGAGGGCGAGCGGATCATCTCCGGTTCGCTGGTGAAGCCTATCCCGGTGCGAGCCGGCGACCGCATCCGAGCCGACCTGGGCCCCCTGGGCGAAATCACCGCCGAGCTCGGCTGACTGCACAGAGGGACGTTCCTGCATAACTGCACAAAGGGTCAGTCCTGGGTCAGGAGTGGCACTGGGTGCAGTTATGCAGGAACGTCCCCGAATGCAGGAGTGGTACCGCGTGCAGTTATGCAGGAACGTCCCTGAATGCACTGAATGCACGCGAGGTCAGCTGAGGCCGGGGAGGACGTAGCTCCGGGTGAGCTGCTCCATGCGCTGGCAGAAGCGCAGGATGGAATCGGCTCGGTGCGGGTGAGCGCGGCCGCGAAGCCGCCGACCCAGGCGCCGGAGGCCCGACTCAGGGTAGAGGCGCGGCACCTGGCTGTCGCGGTACAGATCCACCTCCCGCAGCGGATCGAGCACAACCGCTTTCTTGTCGCGACGGAAGAACGTCTTGGCGTGGTAGACCGCCGTGCCTTCGTAGGTCAGGACGCCCGCCGCGTAGAGCAGGTCGAAGCCGTGCAGCGGGTAGGGAAGCGCCTGCAACGGCACGCCGTCGTCGCGCAGCAGCGCAACAGCCACGGCCAGGCTGGGCTGGTCGTTGCGCACGATGTGATCGTGCTGCTCATCGACTCCCGTGTAGCGCTCGTCCAGGAGGCGCGCGATGCGCTCCCAGTGCTCGCGCAGCCGGCAGTCGGACGGGACCAGCAGCACGCCCGTGTTGTAGTGAGCCGGGATCGGCTCGCGGAAGGGCTCGCGCATTACGCTGGACGGAAGCTCATCTTCCAGCTGGGCGATCAGCGGCAGCACACGCGACCTGGGCGGCTCGGTGCCGGCCAGGCCGTAGAGCTCCTCCCAGAGCGCGCACGGGATGCGGTTGGTGGCCGCGTCCAGGGCGGCGAAGCCCTTCAGGTCCGCGCACGCCGGAGCCAGGTCGCCCAGCACCACGGTATCGGCGTCCAGCAGCAGGATGCGCCCGGTGGCGCTCTCCACCTCGAGCCCGCGCAGCTTGTTGAGGTAGCGCTGGCCGCGCAGGGTGAGCTCGGGGCGGATCGAGACCTGCGCGCCACAGCGCTCGGCCAGGGCCGCCACCCCGGCGGGGGGATCGCCGATGCAGACCAGGTGCAGCGGCCAGTCGCGCGAGGCGCCCTGGTGCTCCAGCCAGGATCCCAGGAAGAGCAGCGTGCGCGCCTCGAAGATGCGGCGGCCCGAGCCGGCGAAGTCCGGAACCACCACCACATCGAGGGCCGCGCCGCTCAACGCATCGCCCCCATCAACCGGCGCCGGACGCGCTCGGCGCGCCAGGCCAGCCGGCCCGCCAACGCCGTGGGGGCGCGGCCCAGCAGCTCCAGCCCACGCCGGCGCGGGTCCGTGCCCAGCCGGGAGGCCAGGGCGGCCAGCTCGGAGCGCGGCACCGGTAGGGCGCCGTCTGCCGCACACCCCTCGAGCCAGCGCGCCAGGGCGGTGATGGCCGGCTGATTCTCGTCCGGAGGCGACGGCGTCCCCGGAGCGCCCAGCCACAGGCGCAGGTCGTCCCCGGCGAGCCCGGGCGCCGTCTCCAGGGCCGCATCGACGGCCTGGGCCAGGCGCGCGCGATAGGCCCCGCGCCCATCCTGCTCCCCCGTCGTCGCCGCGGGCACGTGCAGGCGCAGCAGCAGCAGGGGCAGGCGGCCCGACCGTCCGTCAACCGGCTCCTGGCCGAACTCCGCGACGCGCTCCAGGAGGCACCCGCGCAGCTCGGCCAGGCGCGGATGCTCCGAAGTCTCGATCCAGCCCCAGCGATCGCGCCCCTGCATCCTCACCAGGAGCGGTCCCGCATAGGGCCAGCGCTCCGGCTGCTCCAGCAGCCGGAGCAGCGTGGTCATGAAGAGGATCGGACCCAGGGGCGTTTCGTGGGTGGTGAGGCTGCCCTCGCGGAAGCGCCGCGTTCCCAGCTCCGCATCCAGCGCGATCACCCGCGTGCCGCGCAGGCCCAGCCGGAACCAGTAGAGCGCGTCCGAAGCGTCCGAGTGGGGGATCGAGAAGTCCTCGTCCCACGGGCCCGTCTCCAGAAGGATCCAGCGCGGGACCAGGACCGTGCTGGTCTGAAAGGGGTAGCGCCGCACCCAGGTGGCGAGCAGGTCGCGGGTGGGGCACAGGTCGTCACCCAGGCGCGTACCGCGCGGCGCCTCGTCGCCGGGCGCTTCGCCGCCCTGCGCGCGATAGCGGCTGACGCACAACTCGGCTTCGGGGACCGCGCGCAGCGCCGCCAGCTTGCGTTCCACGGCGTCGGTATCCAGGGCGTCGTCGGCATCCAGGAAGTGCACGAACGCCCCCCGAGCCTCACCGATGCCGGTGTTGCGCGCCCCAGCGGCGCCGCGGTTCTCCTGGCGCACGACGCGAACGCGTCCATCGCTCAACGCGTCCGCCAGGGCCGCTTCTGGATCGTCGGATGAACCATCGTCGACGACCACCACCTCCAGCGCGGGCCAAGTCTGCGCCAGGGCGCTGGCCACAGCCTCACCCACCAGGTGCGCAGCGTTGTAGACGGGGACCACCACCGTGACCAGGGGAAGCCGGGAAACATCGTCCGGGTCCAGGAGGTGAAGCAGCCACGTGGCGAGGAAACGAGCGCGTGCGCGGGCGATCGGATCGTCGAGTGCCAGCGCCTCTTCCAGGCCGCCCAGGTGCACCGCGACGGGATCGCGCCGCGACGGCGCCGCCAGCAGCTCCGCGGGCTCAGGAAAGGGCGGCTGCGCGCGCAGCGCGTCGGCAACCGCACGGGCCGCGTCCGGGTCCGGCGCGGCCGTCTCGGGCGCACGCGCGACCGCTTCGAGCCAGGGGACGGGATCCATTCCGCGGGGATGGTACAGAACGCCGCCGCCGCGCCGGGCCTCCCCGCATGGCGCGGCTAGGCCCCGTCGCCTGCGACCTTCTCGCGCGACTCCCGAGCGGCGGCATTGAAGACGCCCTTGCTCATCAGGGCCCGGGAGCGCCCGGCACGCGCCTCGTAGATCTCGGCCCGAACGGCATGGGCCCCGTCGTTAGCGGGCTCCGCGCGAACGGCCCAGTCTGCGAGATGCGCCGCCAGACGCAGCTCGCCCGACTTGCCCAGCTCGCGGGCGCGTTCCGCAAGCGCGTCGACGCCACCGGCCAGGCGCGCCACCTCCCGGCCGATGTCCGACTCCGGCGCCGGCCGCAGGTGCGACGCGGTGCCGTCGTACCAGCCGCCGTAGAGGCGCCAGACGTTGCGCACCACGAACTCGGGATCGTCGTAGACCGGCTGCAGATAGGGCCGCTCGGCCAGGTGGGCCGGGGGACGCACCTCGTGCAGGATCGCGTCCAGCTCGGCGCCGGCGTTCATGCGTTCCAGGGTCTCGCTCACCAGGTGCTCGAGCCACTCCGCCGTTTCGCGCAGAGCCTGAGCGACGCGATCCGCGCCCAGAATGGGCGGGCCGTGGCCGGGCACCAGGACCTCCGGGTCCAGGGACGCCATCTCTCGCAGAGACGCCGCCCACTCGTCGGGGTAGCGCTGCGCCTTCTGGGGATTGCCCGCGTTGGGAGAGACCCAGACGAACTGGTCGCCGGTGAACACCACCTTGTGCTCGGGCCACCAGGCCCAGGTGTGATCGTCGGTCTCGCCCCGGGCGTGGCGCAGCTCGAGGCGGGTGGAGCCGGCCTCCAGCGTCATCTCGGCATCATAGGTGACATCGGGATACTCGTAGCGCTCGGGCCACTCGAACTGGCGCGGGATCGAGAACTGGCGCTGGTTGATGCAGGCGTTGTAGCCGCGTGTCTTGCGGTAGCGATCGAAGCGCCCCACCAGGTTGCGGTGCCCCACGATCCTGGGACGCGGCGCACCCCGCTCCCGAGCCTCGTCCAGGAAGGGCGGCAGGCCGAAGGCGTGGTCCACGTGGCCGTGGGTGTACACGGCGGCGTGCAGGCGCGCCGTTTCGACCCGCCGGATCGCCTCGAAGCTGCGGGCTGCGGTGAGGTAGGCGCCCGTATCCACCAGGACCAGACCGGCGTCGCTGCGCAGGGCGCTCACGTTGGCGAAGCCCTGCAGGAACACCAGGCCCGGAGCGATTTCCTCCGTCTCGAAGCTGGGACGCATCAGGCCTGTCGCTCGGCCGACGAAGTCGCCCTGCCAGCTCCGTTCGGCGAGCTCGATGATCGCTCCCATGAGATCCTCCGTCCGACTTCCGGCAGGCCGACTCTATCACGCTACCTTCCGGGCCGTGACGGCGCGGCGACGCACAGGCAGGCAGCGGCAGAGACGGACGGACGATGCGCCGATCCTGGTGATGAGCAACCGGTTGCCGTTCACCGTGCAGCGCTCGCGCGGCAAGCTGGAGCTCAAGCCTTCCTCGGGCGGCCTGATCTCCGCGCTCGGTCCCGCGCTCCGCACGCGAGGCGGCACTTGGATCGGTTGGCCCGGAATCGAGCTGCGCAAGGGCGAGGAGCTACCCGCCGGAGACGAGCCCTACGCCATTGCCCCAGTCTCCCTCAGCGAGAGCGAGGTAAACCGCTACTACCACGGCTTCTCCAACGGGGCCCTCTGGCCCTTGTGCCACTCGCTGCCGGCTCGGGCGGTCTTCGACCGGCGCGACTGGCAGACCTACGAGCGGGTCAACAAGCGCTTCGCGGCCGCGGCGCTGCCCACCGCTGGATCCGGCCTGGTGTGGGTGCACGACTACCACCTGATGCTGGTGCCCGAGTTTCTGCGCCGCGAGGCGCCCAACGCGCGCCTCGCGTTCTTCCTGCACATCCCCTTCCCTCCCTGGGACATCTTCCGGCTCCTGCCCTGGTCGCGCGATGTGCTGGGCGGCATCCTGGCCTGCGACCTGATCGGTTTCCACGTCGACGGCTACGTGCAGAACTTCCTCGACTGCGTCGAGAAGCGGCTCGGCGCCAGGGTGGACCGGACCGAGGGCCTGATCGACTACGCCGGGCGCGTCGTGCGCGTGGGCTCCTTCCCGCTGGGCATCGACTTCGAACTCTTCGACGAGCGCTCCCGCCAAGCGCCCCCGGCGCGCGAGAGCCGCAACGGCGAGCGCGTGGTACTGGGCGTAGACCGGCTCGACTACACCAAGGGCATCCCGGACCGCATCAAGGCCTTCGAGCGCCTGCTGGAGCTTTACCCCAGCCACCGCGGCAAGGTGGTGATGCTGCAGCTCGCGGTTCCCAGCCGCTCTCAGCTGGCGGACTACCGCGACCTCAAGCGCGAGATCGACGAGCTGGTGGGCCGGGTGAACGGGCGCTTCGCCACCGCCACCTGGTCCCCGATCCGCTACCTGTACCGCGCTGTCCCGCCGGAGCGGCTGGCGACCATGTACCGCGACGCCGACGTAGGGCTGGTGACTCCGCTGCGCGACGGCATGAACCTGGTCGCCAAAGAGTACGTGGCGTGCCAGGTGGACGACCCCGGCGTCCTGGTGCTCTCGGAGCTGGCGGGCGCCGCCGCCACCATGCGCGAAGCGATCCAGGTCAACCCCTACAACCTGGACGAAACCGCCGAGGCCATCCACCGGGCGCTCACCATGGAAGAACCCGAGCGCCGCTCGCGCATCGCCTCGCTGCGCCGCCGCGAGCGGCGAGACAACGTGGAGGCCTGGGTCGGATTGTTCCTGGACGAGGCGACGGCGGGGGCTGCCGAGCTGACCCCGCTGACCGACGAGGAGGTGGAGAGCTGGCTGGGCCCGTTCCTGAAGGAGTATCGCCTGGCGCTCTTCCTGGACTACGACGGAACGTTGACGCCCCTGGTGGACCACCCGGACGCCGCCGTGCTGTCGCCGCCGGTTCGCAAGCTGCTGCGCACCCTGGTGGACCGCGAGGACACCGAGGTGGGTATCGTCAGTGGGCGCTCCATCGACAACGTCGAGAACATGGTCGGGCTGAAGGACGTCACCTACGCGGGCAATCACGGCCTGGAGGTGCGCGCGCCGGACCTTCCCGACTTCCAGCACGAGGACGTGGAGCACTACCGGGGCCGCATCGCCGACCTGGCCGAGGCGCTGGACGAGGTCTGCTCCGACGGAGCCTGGGTCGAGCAGAAGGGCCACACGCTGACCTGGCACTACCGGCCCGTGACCGGCGATCCGATGCCGCTGGCGGAGCGGGCGCGCGAGATCATCATCGAGGCGGGCTTTCAGGCGCGCGACGCCCACCTGGCGGTGGAAGCGCGACCTCCCATCGGCTGGGACAAGGGCCGTGCGGTGCTGCACGTGTTGCGCTCGCGCCACGGGCCTTCCTGGCCCGAGCACGTGCGGGTGATCTACATCGGCGACGACCAGACCGATGAGGACGCTTTCCGCATCTTCCACGGCATGGCGGCCACCTTCCGCGTAGGCCCGACCGGCACCGACACGGCTGCGGACCGCCGGCTGCCGAACGTGGAAGCGGTCATCGCCATCCTGCGCTGGCTGGCCCAGCGCAAGCCGACCCCCTAGGAGCCTGACCCAAGATGGAGCACACCGTCCGGACGTCGATCCATCCGCGCTGGCTGCGTTGCGCTCCTTGCGCCGTAGCAACGGCTATGGCTCAGTCGCGCGCCTTGCCAGCGCGGCGTCTCGGCGCCCGGGCCGGCGCACTCCATCTTGGGTCAGGCTCCTAGCGCAGGGACGGGACGCTCAGTCCAGGGTCCAGAGGGGCGCGGTCTGGGCCGCCGGCACATTGAACAGCTCGTACAACGCCGGAATGTGGCTCAGCATCAGGACCAGGCACACGGCCGCGCAGAGCAAGGCGTACATCAGGAAGCCGCGCTCACGGTGCAGCCGCTCCGGATTCTGCACCGGGCTGTCCTGCCGCAGACCGATCTTCATGTAGTAGGCGAAGAAGCCGCCCACCAGCGGCAGGGCCAGGATCAGCTCCAGCCGGTAGCGCACGATGAACACGCCGGTGAAGAGGCCCGCCATCACTGCGTAGAAGAACAGGCTCACCATGAGCCGGTCCTCGTCGTAGTAGCGGAAGGAGCGGCGGTAGCTGGCAGCGACTTCCTTGTCGTCGATGCGGCGGTACTCGGCCAGGCGCTTGATGGCCATGAAGAAGGCGCCGGCCATCCAGTAGGCGATGAAGAGCGAGACGGGCGGCACCGAGTGCTGGTCCACGGCGAACCAACCCAGCAACAGGCGAATCGGGTTGTTGATCGACTCCGAGAGGACGTCCAGATAGGGAAGCTCCTTGGTGCGGAGCGGCGGGACGTTGTAGACGATTCCGGACATGAAAAACGCGAGCGCCGTAGCCGCCACGGTGGGATGGGCGAGCCAACCGGCCCCGATGCCGGCGACCGCCAGCAGCAGCCATTCGGTGAGGGCGATCGGGGTCTTGATCCGGCCGGCGGCCGCGGGACGGCTGCGCTTGACGGGATGCAGGCGGTCCTGGGGCGCGTCCAGCAGCTCGTTGAGTACGTAGTTGCTGGATGCCACGAGGCATGCGGCCAGCAACGCCAGCAGCACCTTGGGCAGGGCGGCGAGGGTCACGTGGGAGGGGTCGATGAAGTAGGCCACCGCCACGCCCAGCAGCATGAAAACATTCTTGAACCAATGATCGACACGCGCGATCTGGACGTAGGGCCAGAGGCGGCCGGACTCAGGCGCGGCGGCGGTCGATTCCATGGAGCAGCTCCGAGAGGGAGGACACGCGGATGGGATCATCGGTCGCGCGAATCGCAGCGTCCCCCCGGCCGATGAGAGTAGGGCTGCGTTCGAGGATTGCGCAAGGCATGCCGGCCCGCGCCGCACCCACCCCGTCGATCTCGACGCGATCGCCCACGTAGAGGACCTGGGCGGGTTCCAGGCCCCAGAGCTCGCAGGCGCGCTGGAACCCGCGAGGGTCCGGCTTGAAGGCGTCGATTTCGTTGTCGGTGGCGCAGAGCTGGAGCTCCATGGCGTCAGCGACGCCCAGGGCCTGCAGCTTGGACCGCACCGGATGGTCGGAGAAGACACCCGTGCGCAGACCGCGATCGCGAAGGCCGTCCAGCAGTTCCACCAGGCCGCGTCGCCGGCAGCGACGCAGGTGCTTGAGCGGGCGTTCCTCGATCCACTCGCGCGCCCAGGCTTCGAGTTCGGTGGCAGGGACTCCCGCCCGCTGGGCTGCGGCCTCATACTGAAGGCGCTCCAACGGCGTGTCTCGCTCGACGCGACGCAGCTCCTCGCGCACGCGGCGAAAGACCGAAAGGCCGCGGAGCGTGCGCTGCGCCGCAGCCGGCGAGCCGCGCAGGAAGAGGGTCGCCAGCTCCAGGACCATCAACGCGCGCAGCGGCGGCTGGTGATACAAGGTCCCGTCCAGGTCGAAGAGGACGGCGCGCAGCGTCGGGTGCTCGCTCACGGTTGCAGCCGGTAGACCTGCACGTCGGAGCTGTCGGCCTCTTCGGGCACCGGGAGCGTGACGACGTGCTGAAAGCCCGACACCGCAGCGCCGTCGCGGAATGCCTCGGCCAGCGCGACTCCCAGGCGCCGGTGGTAGTACGCCGCCGAGCGATTGGTCACGTCGCCGCGGTGGGTCCACGCCACCAGGGCGTAGCCGCCAGCGCGCATGTACGCCGCCAGTCCCGCCGGGTCTTCGGCCTCTACCTTGGCGAAGGAGCCGAGCCGATCCTTGGGAAGATCCACCAGGTGCAGGATATGCTTGCGTGACAGCACGATGATCCGGTCCTCGGGCCCCAGGTTCTCGTCCAGCCAGTGCGCCAGCGTCCAGGACGCGTAGTTCGCATGGTAGACCTCGTGCAGCTCCAGCTTCTTGCGCGCCACACCCGACACCATCACGCTGCTGAGGAACGCCAGCGCGACGAAAGCGGCCGCGCGACGCAGGGCGGTCGGTGGCGATGCGTTGCGCAGCAGCACCCAGACCGCGATGCCCACGCAGGCCAGGACGTAGCCGGCATCCAGCACGGGAAGAGCCAGGCTCGGCCGCCTGCCGAGCACCGACATCCAGAACGCCAGGACACCCGCCCACACCAGGCAGGCGGCGCCCAGCAGCGCCGGCCCCGCCGTCGCGGGCACGCGCCGAGCCATCTGCTGCGTCGCCCAGTCGCAAAGCCGCACCAGGCCGTGGGCGCAGAAGAGCAGCGGAATCCACAGGACGGGATAGGCGTAGCGAGCCTTGTTGACGCCGAAGGCCGCCACCACGGCGGTCGCCACGCCGAAGAAGCACAGCATCAAGACCGTGTCGCGGCGGAAGCGGCGCAGGCCGCTCGCCACACCGAAGGCGATGGGGACGCCCACCAACAGCAGGCCGAGCACCAGCAGGATCGGGGATGAGACGTTGAGGAAGGCGAACGACTCGCGCAGCGCGCGCAACGCAAAGGCGGGCTCGGGGCGCCAGCCCATACCCTCCATCAGCTCCAGGTAGAAGCTCTGGCCTTTGCCCAGGACGGCACCCAGCGCCGTCCAGGCCAACAGCCCCGTCGAGGCCAGCGCGCCGAGGATCGCGTGGCGCCAGAAGCGCCCGTCCTCGCGCCAGTTCAGGAAGAACAGGATCGGCGCCAGGGTGGCCGCCTCCGCGCGACCCAGGCCCACGGCGAAGGCCGCCGCATACTGCCAGGGCGAGCGGCGCTGGTGCAGTACGAAGGTCAGCACCACGAAGAAGCCCAGGCTCGGCTCCACCAGCGGCTGGAGCCCCATGAGGTGGAACTGCACCGTGGTCGCGAACAGCAGGGGCACCAGGATCGCGCCCTCGCCCATGGCGCGCCGGGCGTACACGAAGAGCAGCGCCAGGGTCGCCAGCGCGAAGCCGGCATTGGTCACCAGGAGTAGTAGTCGTTGTTGGGAAGCAGGAAGGGGTGGTACTGGACGACCCAGGCCGCCAGGGTCAGCGCGCACAGCAGGAGCAGCGCAAGACGCTCACCGCGCAGCGCGGCACGCAGCTCGCGAGCGCCTTCCCCCCGATTCGTGCCCTCGGCCATGACCGCGAAGGATACCCCTCAGCTCCCGCCGCCGACCGCCTCGGCCACCATGCGCCGCAGCTGGTCGGGGCGCTCGGCAAAGGTGCGGCGCGCGCGCTGGAAGATCCTTGACCGGCGCTCGAGGAACTGCCGCCGCTCCTCGTCGGGGACCGGCCCCATCGTGCGGGGCATGGCCCAGGTCCGCTCCAGGCTCTCCAGCTCGTCCAGCAGTGCGAGCCAGCGCGCCTCGGCCGCGATGGCCAGGAACCGCTCCGCCGCCACCGCATACAGCTTCGGAAAGACCACGTCCCGTTGCAGGAGCTGGTCCAGCATCTTCTCCGGCAGGAAACGTGGGAACCAGCCCTGTGCTCGCACGAAGGCGCGCTGGCGAGCCAGGCTAGGCTCGCCCAGCTTGCGGAACCCTTTGTCCAGGTCCCAGGCCACCAGGTGGACGAACCCCGGAGATGGGCGACGGTCTACCGCCAGGTAGCCCTGGAGAGCGTCGGCCGAATACTCGCCGCCCTGGCCCGCATCGATGAAGACCTGGGTGAAGTGGACGGCGAGAATCCCTTCCAGGTCGAACTCCGCCTCCACCTCCGCCAGGCCCATCGCGCCGGACGCCAGGCGTGCGGCCAGCGCATCGAGTCGCTGCAAATCTCCCTTCTTCACCTTGAGGGGCTTCCCCTTGACGAGGTCGAAGTCGGTGTGCCCAAAGTGGCGGGTCAGGAAGTCGTCGTCCACGTCCTCGAAGACGACGATCCGGTTGTGCAACGCGCCGTTGACGACCAGGAGCGCGGGTCGGCTGCGCGGCGCGAGGCCGCCGGCTGCGCTCACCAGGTCGTACGCCACCTTGTCGACCCAGGCGACCGGGGTTGCGTCCAGGATCAGCCGATCCGGCGGGGGCGCCAGGATGGACACGAACGGATCACGCGGCATGCGCTCCGCCCCCAGCAACGGGCGGAAGCGGAGCTGGAACGAGGTCTCGCGACCCCTGACGCCGCCCATCCCGGCGTGAGTGCGCAGGCCGGCCTCCCCGTCGAAGTACACGCCGCCGGCGTCGAGAATCAAGACCCGGGCGGGACGCTCCCACTCCCTCCCGCGCCCCGCGTTGTTGGGCACGATCCCGAACTCGGGATCGTGGAGGACGCGCCGGTCGATGCCGAGCATCACCGTGAGCTGCGC
>JAFDET010000242.1 GCA_019310195.1 Deltaproteobacteria bacterium | reverse complement strand
TGGCGGGCATCGCCAAGGGCGTGGGCATGGTGGAGCCCAACATGGCCACCCTGCTGGCCTTCGTGCTCACCGATGCGGCCGCTACGCCGGCCTTCGTGCGCCGAACCCTGCGCGGCGCCGTCGGGCCCACCCTGAACCGCATCACCGTGGACGGCGAGACCTCCACCAGCGACAGCGCGTTGCTGCTGGCCAACGGGCGCGCCGGGAACCGCAGCCTGCGCGGGCCGTCGAGCCCCGGCGCGGCCGCCTTCGGGCGCGCCGTGGGCGGGGTGTTCGAGGATCTGGCGAAGATGCTGGCCCGGGACGGGGAGGGTGCCACCAAGCTGGTCACGGTGCGCGTCAGCGGCGCCCGGGACGCCGCCGACGCCGAGCGCGCGGCCCGGCGCATCGCCAACTCGCTGCTGGTCAAGACCGCGATCTTCGGACGAGATGCCAACTGGGGACGGATCCTGCAGACGCTCGGGGCCGGCGGAGTCCGGCTCAACCTGGAGCGCACCCGCGTGCGCCTGGGCGGCGTCACCGTATTTCGCAACGGCGCGTCGGCGGGGCCGGCCGCGCGGCGTCGCGCCGGGGCCCGCCTGGCCGCCGACGAGGTGGAGATCGAGGTTCACCTGGGCGCGGGCCGCGCATCGGATCGGGTCTGGACCTGCGACCTGACCTACGACTACGTGCGCATCAACGCGGAGTACACCACCTGAGCCGCCGGTGAGGAAGCCCGCCTCGCGCTCGAGCCGCCAGGAAGGCGGCTAGGGCAAGGGCGAGCGTGCAGCGGGCGGTGGTCACGGCAGTGTCCTCCGGGGGCCGGAGCCTGGCGACTAAAGCCGGGGGCGGGTGCGACCGAAACGCAAGCGTCATGGACCGTAGACGCAGCCCGCGCTTCAAGGCCCGCTTCGATGCCCTCTACGCCGCCGGCAAGGAGGAGGGCGCGGGTCGCCTGATCGAACTCTCCTACTGCGGCGCCCGGCTCGCCGACGTCTCGATCCTGCCCGCGGTGGGGACCAAGGTCACGCTGTACGTGTTCGTCCAGCCGGTCGCGCCCTTCGAGGTGACGGGCTGGGTGTCGCGTCACACCGACGGCGGCTTCGCGCTCGACTACGACCTGTTCGACGACGAGATTCGACGTCTCGTCGACGACGTGGGCGCGATGATCTCCGAGCCGACGGACTGAACCGCTCTTAGAGCTCGCCCAGGGGGCGGGTGATGTGCTGGCGGATCCGTCCACCAGTCCATGTCGCCGGTGATGGCGAAGACCGGCGCGCCCAGCAGCCAGAAGACCCCTCCCAGGATCGCGGTCACGGGAAGCCCGATGGGGCGCACGAACAGCACGTCCACCAGCACTTGGTAGATGGGCGCCCGGTGCTCCTGGGCGACCACCTTGGCGGGCATCGGCTCCGGGTCCCGGTAGTCCTGGGCGCCGGCGGGGCCGGCGGTGGCCAGGCCCAGCAGCAGGGCGGCGGCCAGGGCCGCGGTGCGGAGTGTCGTGGGTCGCTTGGGCATGGGCGCAGGATAGGCGCTTCCCCTGGGGGAGTCGAGCGTTCCGCCTACCGTTCCCGTGCACCGCGTGCTATCTCCCCGACAACTCTCACGTTCCGGTTCGCCCCTGCGGTGCCCGGAGGCTTGGCTGGCTGCTTCGCGAAACGCGGTGCGGCGGCACGGCTCTCGGGTTGGGGAACGGCACGATCGGAACGGTGGACCAACCGCGAAGGAGACAGCCATGAGCGAGACGCCTGTCGAACCCCAGGCGACGCCTTCCCCCGCCCCCGAGACGTCGGGCCCCGTCGAGCAGATGGCCGAGGCGATGAAGGCGGCACCCCTGACCGTGCGCAGCCTGCTGGAGGCCGGGGTCCACTTCGGTCACCAGACCCGCCGCTGGGATCCGCGGATGAAGCCCTTCATCTTCGGCGAGCGCGACGGGATCCACATCATCGACCTGGATCAGACGCTTCCGCAGTTCCAGGAGGCCCTCGACTTCCTCAAGGAGACCGTGGCCGAGGGAGGCAAGGTGCTCTTCGTGGGCACCAAGCGTCAGGCCGTCGCGCCCATCGAGAGCGAGGCGCGCCGCTCCGGCCAGTTCTACGTCTCGGAGCGTTGGCTGGGCGGCATGCTCACCAACTTCCGCACCGTCAAGAAGTCGATCGACCGCTACAAGGAGATGCTCGTCATCCTCGAGGACGAGGAGAAGCGGGCGGAGATCACGAAGAAGGAGGCGGCGCGGCTCACCCGGGAGACGAACAAGTACCGCCGCTCGCTCGAGGGCATCCGGGACATGACCAAGCTGCCGGACGCGGTGTTCATCATCGACGTCTCGGCGGAACACATCGCGGTGTCTGAGGCCCGGCGCCTGGGCATCCCGATCGTCGCCATCGTCGACTCCAACTGCAGCCCGGTGGGCATCGACTTCGTGGTTCCGGGCAACGACGACGCGATGCGTGCGATCCACCTGTACTGCGCCCTGGTGGCGGACGGTTGCCTGGCCGGCGCCGAGCTCTTCAACGAGCGCCTGCTGGCCGAGCGCGAGGCAGAGGCCCAGCGCAGGCCCGATACCGAGGCCGCGACGCCCAGCACCGGCCGCGTGGTCGTCGAGATCAAGCAGCCCCCGCGCCGGGGACGAGGCGAGGAGCGGCGGGCGCGCCGAGCCCGCGAGGAACAGGAGGTGCTGGACGCCCCCGCCCCCGCGCTCGCAGCCGCTCCGGCGGCGGCACCGGCCGCGTCCGAGGAAGGCACGGCTCCGGCACCGGCCGCGTCCGAGGAAGGCACGGCTCCGGCTCCGGCGCCGGAGGGCGGAACCGAGCCGGTTTCGGAGTAGGGAGAGACAGCGGTGGCGGCGATCAGTGCACAGTCGGTGAAGGAGCTCCGGGACAAGACCGGGGCCGGGATGATGGACTGCAAGAAGGCCCTGGCGGATGCCGGGGGCGACGGCGAGAAGGCCGGTGAGCTGCTGCGCGAGCGCGGTCTGGCCAAGGCCGTCAAGCGCGAAGGGCGCGAGACCAGCGAAGGCGCCATCGGCATGGCCCTCTCGGCCGGCGTCGGCGCCTTGGTCGAGCTCGGCTGTGAGACCGACTTCGTGGCCAAGAACGAGAAGTTCCAGGCCCTGGCGAAGAGCCTGGCCGATGCCGTGCTCGCGGACGCTTCCCTGGACTCCGCGGATGCGCTGCTGGCGGCCGAGGTGGACGGCGAGAAGGTCGAGGCGCGCATCCAGAGCGCGATCGGCACCATCGGCGAGAACATCGTGGCCAAGCGGGTCGCTCGCCTCGAGGGCGACCTGGTGGGCGGCTACGTGCACTTGGGCGGCAAGCTGGGCGTGCTGGTGGCTCTGGAGGGCGTCGGCGACGAGCCGGTTCAGGCGCTGGCCCGGGATCTGGCCATGCACGTGGCCGCAGCCGATCCCAGCCCGCTGGCGGTGGACCGTGACGGCGTGCCGTCGGACCTGGTCGACAAGGAGCGGGTGCTGTTCCGTCGCCAGGCCGAGCAGGAGGGCAAGCCCGAGGGCGTGATCGACAAGATCGTCGAGGGCAAGGTGAACAAGTACTACAAGGAGATCGTCCTTGTAGAGCAGCCCTTCGTGAAGGACCCCGACCGCAAGGTGAAGGCGCTGCTGACCGACGTGGGCAAGGAGGCCGGGGGCGACCTGCGCGTGGCGGGCTTCCGCCGCTTCAAGCTGGGGGAGTCGAGCGAGTCGTGAGCGAAAAACGCCGGATCCTGCTCAAGCTCTCGGGCGAGGGGCTCGCTGGAGAGAGCGGGTTCGGCATCCATCCCGACACGATCCAGGCGATCGCCCAGGAGATCCGCGAGGTCCACGGCATCGTCTCCCAGATCGGGATCGTCATCGGCGGTGGCAACGTGATCCGCGGCATCGCCGCCAGCGCGCGCGGGATGGACCGCGGGACCGCCGACTACATGGGCATGATGGCCAGCGTGATCAATGCCCTGGCTCTCCAGGACTCGTTGGAGAACGTGGGCCTCCACACCCGCGTGCTGTCCGCCCTGGAGATCAAGGAGGTGGCGGAGCCCTACATCCGGCGCCGCGCCGTCCGGCACCTGGAGAAGGACCGCGTGGTGATCTTCGCTGCCGGAACGGGCAACCCCTACTTCAGCACGGACACCGCGGCCGCACTGCGCGCCGCCGAGATCCACGCCGAAGTGATCCTCAAGGCCACCAAGGTCGATGGGGTCTACGACGCGGATCCGCTGACCGAGCCGAACGCGAAGCGCTTCGACCAGCTCCGTTACGACGAGGCCATCCGCCAGGACCTGCGTTTCATGGATCAGACCGCGATCGCTCTGTGCCGCGAGAATCACCTGCCGATCGTGGTGTTCGACATGTCGGTGCCGGGCAACATCGTCAGGGTGGTGTCCGGTGAGAAGGTGGGAACGCGAGTCGAGTAGGGCGGAGGAACCCATGGCCGACCAGGCTGATGTGGAGGTCGTGCTCGCCGAGACGGGCGACTCGATGGAGAAGGCGCTGCGAAGCCTGCGCCACGAGCTGCAGAAGGTGCGGACCGGGCGCGCCAACGCGCAGCTCCTGGACGGCATCACGGCCGAGTACTACGGCACGCAGACGCCGCTGAACCAGATGGCCAACCTCACGGTCCCGGATCCGCGCCTGATCGTGATCTCGCCGTTCGACCGATCGGCCATCGGCGCCATCGAGAAGGCGATCCAGGCCTCGGACCTGGGACTGACGCCCCAGAGCGATGGCAAGCTGGTGCGCATCCCGATTCCGCCGCTCACCGAAGAGCGCCGCAAGGAGCTGGTGAAGCACGTTCACAAGGCGGTCGAAGAGCACAAGGTGGGCGTACGGGAGGCCCGGCGCGACGGCCTGGCGCTGCTGAAGGACCTGGAGAAGGACGGGCTGCCGGCGGACGATCGGCACCGGGCGGACAAGAAGATCCAGGATCTGACCGATGAGTTCGTGACCAAGCTCGACGCGCTGACCGCGCAGAAGGAAAAGGAGATCCTCGAGGTCTGACCGTGCGTGAACGCCGCCTGCGCAGCGACGCGATTCCCCGCCACGTGGCCATCATCATGGATGGCAACGGCCGCTGGGCGGAGAAGCGGGGCCTCTCGCGAAACGAAGGCCATCACGCCGGCTTGGAGTCGGTGCGCGACGTGGTGCGCTCGGCCCACGAGCTGGGCGTGAAGATCCTGACCTTGTACGCCTTCTCCCAGGAGAACTGGAACCGTCCCAAGGGGGAGGTCGACGCCTTGATGACGCTGCTCGATCGCTACATCGACAGCGAGGTCGACGAGATCGATCGCAACGGCGTCCAGGTGCGGGTGATGGGCCGGATGGAGGACGTCCCGCGCGCGATCCGCGACAAGCTCGAGGCGGCGGTGGAGCGCACGCGTGAGAACGAGGAGATGATTCTCGTCTTCGCACTCTCCTACGGCGGTCGCCAGGAGATCGTGGACGCGGCGCGCCAGCTGGTGGCGGCGGCCGAGGCGGGCAAGGTCCATGCCGACGCGGTGGACGAGAAGACCTTTGCGTCGTGCCTGTACCAGCCGGACCTGCCGGACCCCGACCTGCTGATCCGGACCGGCGCGGAGTGGCGCGTGTCGAACTTCCTGCTCTGGCAGATCGCCTACAGCGAGATCCACGTCACGGACCGGATGTGGCCGGACTTCCGCAAGCCTGACCTGGTCGAGGCGATCGCGGACTACCAGCAGCGCGAGCGCCGTTTTGGCTTGACCAGTGCCCAGGTCCGGACCGGCGACTTGGAGGACGCGTGAAGCGCGTCGCCCTGCTGGGCAGCACCGGAAGCATCGGCGAGCAGACCCTGGACATCGCCGGGCGTTTCCCGGATCGCTACCGCGTGACGGGCCTCGCCGCAGGCCGCCAGGTCGAGAAGCTGGCCGAGCAGGTCCGTCGCTTCCGGCCCGACGTGGTCTCCGTGGCCGACGACGAGGGCGCCCGCGAGCTGCGGGAGCGGCTGGCCGGCGACCCGGCTCCCGAGATCCACGTGGGGGAGGCGGGTCTGACGGCCGTGGCCACCTGCGACGCGGACCTGGTGGTCTCGGCCCTGGTGGGCGCCGTCGGTCTGGATCCCACCCTGGCCGCCATCGAGGCCGGACGGGATGTGGCCCTGGCCAACAAGGAGGTCCTGGTGATGGCCGGCGCGCTGGTGCTGCGCGCCGTGCGCGCCCGGGGCGTGGCCCTGCTGCCGGTGGACAGCGAGCACAACGCCATCTTCCAGGCCCTGGCCGGACAGCGTCTCGAGGACGTGGAGCGGATCATACTCACCGCCTCGGGCGGGCCCTTTCGCACCTGGCCGGCGGAGCGTATCGCCCGGGCTCGCGTCGAGGACGCGCTCAAGCATCCCAACTGGGACATGGGCCCGAAGATCACGGTCGATTCGGCGACCCTGATGAACAAGGGTCTCGAGGTGATCGAGGCGCGCTGGCTCTTCGAGGTTGCGCCGGAGCGGGTAGACGTGGTGGTGCATCCCCAGTCGATCGTCCACTCGCTGGTGGAGTTCGTGGACGGCTCGGTGCTGGCGCAGCTGGGTCTGCCGGACATGCGCGTGCCCATCGCCGTGGCGCTGGCCTATCCCGAGCGGCTCGCGCTGCCCATGGAGCGTCTGGACCTGCCGGCGCTGGCCCGGCTGGACTTCGAGGAGCCCGATCGCGCGCGCTTCCCCTGCCTGGACCTGGCGTTCGAGGCGCTGCGTGGCGGTGAGGACGCGCCGGCGGTGCTGAATGCGGCCAACGAGGTTTCGGTGGCGGCCTTCCTGGCCGGCGAGATCCCGTTTCCGGCCATCGCCGCGGTCAACGCCGACGTGCTGTCGTCGCATCTGGGGCGCAACGGCGGGGGCGCCATGAACGAGCTGGACGATGCGCGCGCCGCCGACGCCTGGGCCCGGACG
>JAFDET010000241.1 GCA_019310195.1 Deltaproteobacteria bacterium | reverse complement strand
CCGCGCAGCTCCGAGAGCACGCCGTCGATGGGCGTTCGCCCGATGACCTCCCGGATGGCGGCCTGGGCCGAATCGCGCAGGGAGCTGCGCGGGTCGGCCACCCGGTAGCGGGAGAAGAATGCGTCCTTGACCCGGTACTGCACCACGAAGCCGATGTGCACGATGTTGTTGTCGCGGGTCTGGACGGTTCCTTCGAGCTGCTGCTCCTGGGACGCCTCGCCCTCGCCTCGGTAGCCGAACGCCTCCTTCTCGATGGACTCCACGCTGACGATGTCGTGGGTTTCCAGGGGCGGGGGCCAGTGCCACTTGAGCCCCGGCGACGTCAGCGTTCGGCTGTAGCGCCCCAGCCGCAGGATCACGGCGTTCTCGCCCGGATCGACCTGGTAGAGCCCGAAGTAGGCCCACGCACCCAGCACGCCCAGAGAGACCAGCACGGCGAAGGTGTTGGCCACCGTGCGGCCCACCTGCCGGCGAACGGTTTCGTCGGGCGGCAAGCTCTCCGGCTCACGGGCCATTCGCTAGCTCCCGCTTCCCTTGCCACCCTCGTAGAACGACCGGAACACGTCGATGGGGATCGGGAAGGCGATGGTCGAGTTGTTCTCCGTGGCGATTTCGGAGAGCGTCTGCAGGTAGCGCAGCTGGATCGCGATCGGCTCCTCCGCCAGGACCCCCGCCGCCTCGGCCAGGCGCTGGGAGGCCTGGAACTCGCCCTCGGCGTGGATGATCTTGGAGCGCTTCTCACGCTCGGCCTCGGCCTGCCGCGCCATGGCCCGCTGCATGTCCACGGGCAGGTCGATCTGCTTGACCTCCACGGCCCGCACCTTGACGCCCCACGGCTCCGTCTGGAGGTCGATGATCTCCTGAAGCTTGTGGTTGACGTCTTCGCGTTCGGCCAGAAGCTCGTCCAGCTCGGCCTGGCCGCAGATGCTGCGCAAGGTGGTCTGGGCCAGCTGGGAGGTGCCGTACAGGTAGTTCTCCACCTGGATCACGGCCTTCTCCGGGTGCAGCACGCGGAAGTAGAGCACCGCGTTCACCTTGACCGACACGTTGTCCCGGGTGATGACCTCCTGGGCCGGCACGTCCATCACCACCTCGCGCAGGCTGATCTTCACCATGCGCTCGACGCCGGGGATCATCAGGTTCAGGCCGGCCTGCATGACGCGGTTGAAGCGCCCCAGCCGGAACACCACGCCGCGTTCATACTCGGTGATGATGCGAATACACGCGAACAGCAGCACGATCGCGAAGACCGCAAAGATCAGAATCGGTGCAGAAACCATCTCTCCTCCTCTCGGGCCAGCGCCCGGACTGTTCAGACCGGGTCCGGCGCCCGCCGTACCCGCAGCTCAAGCCCTTGGACCGCCGTCACCTCGACGCGCTCGCCCTCCGCGATCGGCTCCGCGGCGCGGGCGTTCCAGAACTCGCCGCGCACGAAGACCGCCCCTTCGGGGTCCAGCGCTGACCGGGCCCGCCCCACCATGCCCACCAGCTCATGGATCCCCGCCACCTGCGGGCGCCCCAGGCTCCCGCCCACCAGTACGATGACGATTCCCGCGAAGAGCGCCAGCGCCGACACCGCGGGAACCAGGACCGACCAGAAGGAAACGTTCAGGTCGCTGGCTTCGGGCAGATCGAAGAGCATGGAGCCTCCCAGCAGCAGGCAGGCCACCCCCCCGGCGAAGAGCAGGCCATAGGAGGTGATGAAGATCTCCAGCGCCAGCATGCCCAGCCCGCTGGCCATGAGCAGCAGGCCGAACCAGGAGAACGGGATGATCTGGAGCGAGACGAAGCCGAGCACCAGGCAGACGGCCCCGGCCACGCCGGGAACGATCACGCCCGGCTGGGTGAACTCAACGTACAGGCCCAGCATGCCCGCAAAGATCAGGAGCATGGCGATGTCCGGCGTGGACAGGATGTCGAGGAAGCTGTTCAGGGCGCTCATGGGGATCTCGACCACCGTCGCCTCGCGGAGCTGCAGCGTGCGGACCTCTCCCGACGCCAGCTTGACCTCGCGCCCTTCGATCGCCTCGAAGAGCTCCGCGCGGCTGGTCGCCACCAGGTCGATCACGTTCAGCTCCAGGGCCTCGTCCTGGGGGATCGCCACCGACTCGCGTACGGCCTTCTCCGCCCATTCGAAATTCCGGTCCCGCTGCTTGGCGATCGACTCGATGAAGGCGGCCATGAAGTTCTCGGCCTTCTCGGCCGCGTAGTCCCGAGCGCCCTCTTCTTTCTTGCCGCCGCCGCCTGGCGCGCCGATGGACACGGGATGCGCCGCCCCGATGCTGGTTCCCGGCGCCATGGCGGCCACGTGGCCCGCCAGGGTGATGAAGGCGCCGGCGGATCCCGCCCAGGCGCCGTGGGGAGAGACGTAGACGATCACCGGGACCCGGGCGTTGAGCATGGCCTGGATGATGTCCTTGGTGGACGCCACGAGTCCGCCCGGGGTATCGAGCTCCAGCAGCAGCGCCTCGGCCCCCTCGTCGCCGCTGCGTTCGATCGCCCGGACCAGGTAGTCCGAGACCGCCGGGTTGATGGACCCGTCCACCGTGACCACGTTGACGTGGGCCGCCCGAACCGGGGCTGCGGCCAGCAGGAGGACGGCGAGCAGAGCCGCCGCCCGGATGGACCTCATGCGCGCTCCTCGCGTAGCTTCTCGACGCGATCCAGCAGATGCGCAGCCACCTGCGCCTTGGAAAGCAGCGGCAGCTCCTCCACGTCGCCTCCCGGCCAGACGAACGAGACGGCGTTGGTGTCGGTGTCGAACCCGGCATCGGTCCGCGAGACGTCGTTGGCCACCAGCAGGTCGCAGCCCTTGCGGCGCAGCTTGCGTCGTGCCGCCTCGATCACGTCCCGGCTCTCGGCCGCGAAGCCCACCACGGTACGCGTACCCGGCGTGCGGCACACCTCCGCGAGAATGTCCGGATTGCGGACCAGCTCCAGGGTGAGGCCGGCGTCCTCCGCGAGGTCCTCCTTCTTGATCTTGTGCTGCTCCCGCTGCGCCGGACGGAAGTCCGCCACTGCGGCCGTCATCACCACGACGCCGGCCCGGGGCAGCGCCCGGAAGACGGCCTCGCGCATCTCGAGAGCCGTCTCCACATCGACGCGCTCGACACCGGGCGGCGTCTCCAGTGCCGACGGCCCCGCCACCAGCACCACCTCGGCGCCGCGCCGTGCCGCTTCGCGGGCCACGGCGAAACCCATCTTGCCCGACGAACGGTTGGTGAGCGCCCGCACCGCATCCAGGGGCTCGCGGGTGCCGCCGGCCGTGACCAGAAGCGTCTCGCCCCGCAAGCTCGGCGGCGCCAGCACCCGCTCCACCGCATCGGCGATGGCGGCGGGCTCGGCCATGCGGCCCTCGCCTTCCCAGCCGCAGGCGAGCAAGCCGGACTCGGGCCCCACGAACCAGACGCCGCGCGCGCGCAGCCGTTCGCAGTTCTCCCGGGTGGCCGGGTTCTCCCACATGTTCACGTTCATGGCGGGCGCCACGAGGACCGGTGCTCGCGTCGCCAACAGCAACGTGGTCACCAGCTCATCGGCGAGCCCGTGGGCCATGCGGGCCAGCAGATGCGCCGTGGCCGGAGCCACCACGACCACGTCGGCCCAATCGGCCAGGGCCACGTGATCGATCTGGCCCTCCTCGGCCGGGTCGAACAGCTCGCTGCGCACGGCCTCGCCCGAAAGAGTCTGGAGCGTGAGCGGCGTGACGAAGCGGCCGGCCGCCGGGGTCAGGGCGCAGCGCACCGAATGGCCGGCGCGCTTCAGGGCCCGGATCAGGTCCGGGATCTTGTAGGCTGCGATCCCGCCGCTCACGGCGAGCAACACACGGCCCTGCGACATCCGTTGCGCCCCTGAAAACCCTTGAAAAATCAAGCCTTAGCCGTGGAGAGTATCCTCCCCGGGCAGCCGTGTCCACGCGCGCGCAGCAGCCGCTCGCCCTCCCCCAGGCGACGCGCCAGGCCGCGGGCAGAGGGCGCCTCCGCGTAGACCCGGAGCACGCCCTCGGTACCCGAGCGCCGCAGCATGAGAAAGCCGTCCTCCAGCTCGAGGCGCAGCCCGTCGCGGACATCCACCGCGCGCACCGCACCACTGGCCAGCCGCTGCGGCGGGCGCTCGCGCAGGCGCTCGAGGGATTCGCTTGCGACCGGGTCCGCCGGAAGCGCGCGGCGCCCGCTGGCCAGGCGCCCGAAGCGCCGCTCCAGGCGGCGCAGGGTCCGCCCCAAGGGCTCGCGCGTCGCCATCTCCGCCAGCAGCGTGCCGGCGAGCATGCCGTCCTTGTCCAACGAGAACGCACCCAGGGCAAAGCCGCCGGACTCCTCACCCGCCACGTCGACCGTGCCGGCGGCCAGCGCGTCGGCCATGTACTTGAAGCCGATCGGAACCCGTTCCACCGTCATCCCGTGGTGGCGCGCCACACGCTCCACCAGGGAGCCCGTGGCCAGGGAGATCGCCACGCCCACCCGCACCCGGCCGCTGCGCGCCAGGTGGTCGACCAACAGCGCCAGCGCCTGGCTCTCGGAGATGCAGCGCCCGGCCTCGTCCACGACGGCGTAGCGGTCGCCGTCGCCATCGCTGGCGAGACCCAGGCTGCAGCGTGGGTCCGAGGCCACCGCCCTCCGCAGCGCAGCCAGGCGCGCGGGTGTGGGGTCGGGCACCGAGCCTCCGAAGCGCAGGTCGGGCTCGACCCGCAGCACCCGCAGCCGCGCCCCGGCCTCGCGTAGCACCGCATCCAGCACACCGGCAGCCGCCCCATGCATGGCGTCGTAGGCAACGCCCAACCCGTCCAAGGACCCGGACAGCGCACCCCGCAGGTCGGCACGGTACGGGCCCAACAGGTCGACGCCGCGCTCGACGCGCGAAGCGGGAGGCTCCAGCGAAGAGGCCAGCGCCTCGGCGGCAGCCCGCTCGATGACTCCGGTGACCGCCGGCGCGGCGCTCGCACCGCGCCCATCCAGGACCTTCAGCCCGTGGTCCCAGGCGGCGTTGTGGCTGGCCGTGAAGACCAGGGCGGCCGCCGCGCCGTCGCGGCGCACGGCCCGCGCCAGGGCGGGCGTGGGGGCCGGCCCCCGCGCCACCCGCACGACCCTGCCA
>JAFDET010000240.1 GCA_019310195.1 Deltaproteobacteria bacterium | reverse complement strand
GGACTCCAGCACCTCGAGCCCGCCCGGATCCAAGGCGGCCAGGGCGGGCGCACCCTCGACCACGTGGAGCGAGGCCCGCTTCTTGGTTCCGGCCTCGGTGAGGAGCAGCGTCCCGGGGGCGAAGTCGAAGGCGGCGTGGCCCAGGCGGCGCGGAACGGCCGCCCCGGGCTTCTTCCAGCGGAATCGGCCTGCCACCATGAGGTGGATCACGAAGTGGAGGTCGTCCTCGAAGTGGAGCACCACGCGCTTGCCCATGCGCGAAACGCGCTTCAGGGCGCGGCCCTCGGCGGCGGCGGCAGGAGGCTCCACCGTGCGCAGCAGCGAGGGGCTCGCGATGCGAACGCCCTCGAGGCGTTGATTCCGGAGTCGGCGCTCCAGGTGTTCTACGTAGAGCGACACATCGGGCAGTTCGGGCATGGGGTGCTCGGCGTCACACGACGCCCCCTACGATGGTACGATACGGCCCGCCAAGAGGAGGGTTCCGCATGCAACTGCAGCGTCGCAGCGCCGCTGTCGCAATCGCCTTGAGCCTGGTCCTGGGGGCCGTCGGCGCCCGGGCCGACGAGACCTGCCAGTCCCCCTACCTGCCGAAGGTGACGGGACAGGAGGACTACGTCTACGTGTGGACCCTGGGGGTCAAGGGCTGGGGCGACGAGTCGGACAAGCTCGTGACGATCGGCACGAACCCCGAGAGCCCGGACTACGGCAAGGTGGTCTCGGTCTATTCGGTGGGCGGCCGGCACGAGGCGCACCACGGGGGCCTCAACGACGACCGCTCCAGGCTCTGGGTGGGCGGCCTCGACTCCAGCGCGATCTTCGTGTTCGACGTGGCCAGCGAGCCGTCCCGTCCCAAGCTGGTGCGCAAGATCGACAACTTCGTCGAGGCCACGGGCGGCGTGGTGGGACCCCACACCTTCTACGCCCTGCCGGGCCGCATGCTGATCACCGGCTTGTCCAACGCCAACGATCGCGGCGGGCGCACCGGCATTGCCGAGTACAGCAACGAGGGCCGCTTCATCCGCACCACCTGGATGCCCGACGAGGCTCCCTACGGCTACGACGCGCGCGTCAACGTGGCGCTGAACCGCATGCTCACCTCGTCGTTCACGGGCAAGAACAACTACATGACCGAGCTGCCGAAGCTCATCAACGATCAGGCTGCGATGAAGAACTTCGGCAATACCGTGGTCGTGTGGGACTTCCACGCCATGAAGCCCCTGCAGGTGCTGGAGGTTCCGGGGGCGCCGCTGGAGATCCGCTGGGCGCTTCAGCCCCGGCACCACTACGCCTTCACCACCGCGGCCCTGACCGGGCGGCTCTGGGGAATCTTCCGCAAGGCCGACGGCACCTTCGAGGCCGTGGACCTGGCACCCATCGGCGATCCGGCGAACCCGCCCCTGCCTGTCGACATCAGCCTGTCTTCGGACGACAAGTACCTGTTCGTGGACAGCTTCCTGGACGGCACCACACGGGTCTTCGACGTGTCCCAGCCGCGCAGCCCCAAGCAGGTGTACGAGAAGAAGATGGGCTCGCACCTGAACATGGTGTCGCAGTCCTGGGACGGAAAGCGCGTCTACTTCACGTCGTCGCTGTTGGCCAACTGGGACAAGACCGGCCCCGCCAACGAGCAGTACCTGAAGGCCTTCACGTGGGACGGCGCCGTGCTCACGCCGACCTTCGAGGTGGACTTCCGCGCGCTGGAGCTGGGGCGTCCGCACATCATGCGCTTCGGCGATGCGCCGGTGGAGCCGGGCCGCCTGGCCCTCGCCCGTCAGGAGCCTGACCCAAGATGAGGCGCGGGGTGATCGCAGCGCTGGCGGCGGGCCTGACGCTCGCCGCCGGCACGGCGCCCGCCCACGAGCCGCCGCCGGCGCCGCGGCTTCTGTACGAGCTTCCGCCGGCGGGGAGCTACGCGCTTCCGGTGATCCAGCGCGTCTCCGAGCACTGGCTCGTGGACTCCGCGGGCCAACGCGCGCCGGTGCTGGGGCTCGCCGAGGGCGAAGCCGCACTGATTTCCTTCGTCTACGGTCGCTGCCACGAGGCCTGCCCCCTGGCGCTGGCGGTCCTGCAGCGCCTGGACCGGCTGCTGGCGGACACGCCGTCCCTGGCCGGACGCGTTCGGCTGGTGACGGTGAGCTTCGACCCGGAGGCCGACTCGCCCGAGCGCATGGCGGAGCTGCGCGGGAACCTGAGGCCCAAGGGCCGCTGGGACTTCCTCACTGCGTCCGACCCGGGTGCGCTCGAGCCGGTGCTCGAGGACTTCGGTCAGCGTGTGGTGGCACGGCCCGACCTGGCGCCCGACGCCATCCAGCACGTGCTGAAGATCTTCCTGGTGGATGCCGACGGCAACGTGCGCAACATCTACAGCAGCGGCCTGCTGGAGCCCCTGCTGCTGCGCAACGATGCGGCCACCGTGCTGGGCGTCGACCCCAGCGCAGCGGCCGACTGAGCGCGAGGGTTCCAGTATCCTCGGGACGTGTCCCCCGTCCTGGAGACCGAGCGCTTGCTGCTGCGTGAGTTGCGTTCCGACGACGCGGAAGGCCTGTACGCGGTGTTCCAGGATCCGTATGCCCAGCGCCTCTACCCGCACCTGGCCGACCGGGGGGAGATGGAGGCGTGGGTCGCCCGCAACCTGGAGCGCTACGCGAGCGAGGGCTTCGGCCTCTGGGGGCTGGTGCTCAAGCAGACGGGCGAGCTCGTCGGTGACTGCGGCCTCACGCTGCAGGACGTGGAAGGCACGTCCGAGCTCGAGGTGGGCTGGCATGTGCGCGCTGACCAGCGGCGCCGTGGCCTGGCCAGCGAGGCGGGCAGGGCGTGCCTGGACTGGGGGATGCGTCGGACCGACTACGAGCGCATCGTCTCCCTGGTGCACGTGGAGAACCCGGCGTCGAACGCGGTCGCCGAGAGAGTGCACGAGGGGCGCCTGCCCCGGCCCATCGACCGACGAGCGGGGCCCCACTGGGTCTACGTCACGAACCGGAGGTCCACGCCATGAGCGCGTCCCGCTTCAACTTCGTTCCCAGCAGCCACGGACCGCCGCTTTCGATTGCCCGGGCCGAGGGCGCATGGCTCGAGACGACCGACGGGCAGCGCATCCTCGATGCGGCGGGCGGGGCGATCATGGTGAACGTGGGGCACGGGCGCCGCGAGGTGATCGATGCCATGACCCGGACGCTGGAGCGCGTGACCTATGCGGTGCCGGTGTTCGCCACCGAGGAGCGCGAGCGTCTGGTGGAGCGCCTGATCGATCGCTGGCTGCCCGGCGACCTGGCGCGGGTCTACCTGACCAGCGGCGGCTCCGAGTCGGTGGACGCCGCCCTGCGCCTGGCGCGGCAGCACCACGTGGCGGCGGGCCGGCCCGAACGCTGGAAGATCCTGGGCCGCGACCTCTCCTACCATGGGACCACGCTGGCGACCCTGGCGGCCGGCGGCCACGAGAAGCGCCGCGCGCCCTTCGGCCCGCTGTTGCTCGACTTCCCCAAGGCTCCGGCCTGCTACTGCCTGCGCTGTCCGCTGGGCCGGGAGTATCCGGAGTGCCGGGTGGCGTGCGCCGACGCGGTGGAGGAGGTCCTGCTGCGCGAGGGGCCGGAGACGGTGGCCGCCTTCATCGCCGAGCCCGTCGTGGGCTCCACCGCGGGAGCCGTCGACCCGCCGCCGGAGTACTGGCCCGCGGTGGTCGAGGTGTGCCGCCGCCACGGCGTGCTGGTAATCGCCGACGAAGTGATGACCGGCTTCGGCCGCACCGGCAGGCGCTTCGGCGTGGAGCACTGGGATGTGGTCCCCGACATCCTGGTGGGCGGAAAGGGGCTGGCCGGCGGCTACGCACCGCTCGGAGCCGTGTTCGCCAGCGAGGCCGTGCTCGAGCCTCTGGCCCAGAAGGGCGACGAGCTCATGTACTACACCTACGGCGGTCACCCGTCCGCCTGCGCCGCGGCGGACGCGGTGCTGGAGATCCTGGAGCGCGAGGATCTGGTGCGCCGCGCGGCGGATCTGGGCGCGCGGCTGCGCAAGGCACTGGAGCCCCTGGAGGATCACCCCAACGTGGCTCAGGTGCGGGGGCTGGGTCTCCTGCAGGCGGTCGAGCTGGTTCGGGACCGCGAGACCCTGGAGCCCTTCCCGGCCGAGGTGGGCATGGCCATGCGCGTGGTAGTCCAGGGCCTCGTGCGCGGGGCCTTCTTCTACCCCGGCGGCTGCGGGCCGGCCCGGGACGTGGTCTGCCTGGGCCCGCCTTTCATCATCGGCGACGAGGAGCTGGAGCTCATCGCCCGGATCCTCCCCGAAGCCATCGACGCCGCCGTAGCCTCCGCCGATCGGTGATCCCAGTCACATAGCCCCAGCTCCAGCCCCCCGTTGAGGGTCTTGCAAGCGCCGGTCAGGAGGGGATCGGAGCTGCACCAGGGCCGGCCCGGCGCGCGCAGCGAGCCGCAGGCGAGCGAAGGGCCTCGGCCGGCTAAGGATGGTTCTCCGGGACGCTGTCGGGAGGGGACAGCCCCCGGAGAGATACGCAGATTCCGATCGATCCCATTGACAAAGCAAGCGATTGCTTGATACCACCAAGCGTATGCTTGGGAGGTGTCATGTCACGAATCTCGCGCGATCGCATCGTCCAGGAGGCTCTGTCGCTCTTCGCCGAGGAGGGCTTCGACCGGGTCACCCTGCGAGACCTGGGCTCCCGGGTCGGCCTTCACAACAGCAGCCTCTTCCACCACTTCCGCGGCAAGGGCGAGATCGCTCACGGCGCCCTCGACCGGGTCGGCGAGGCGCTGCTGCCGTGCCTGGGACCCCTGGCCACAGACGATCCGCCGCGGCTGGACGTGTTCCTGGGTGTGGTGGGAGCGCTGGCCGAGCGCTTCGCTGCCCGGCCCCAGGAGGCCCGCTTCCTGCTCCGCGTGCTGATGGATCCAGGTGCGTTGGAGGGCGCGGGTCGCCCGGGCCGGCGCACCTATCCCGCGCTGCTGCGCCGCGCGCAGGACGCCGGGACGGTGAGGGCCGTCCACGGCCCGCGCGCGACTCGCATGGTGCTGGGCGCGCTGCTGTTGGAGCCGGCCCTGGGCGAGGGAGAGGCCGCCGGAGACGAGGACCTCCAGGCCCGGCGCGGCGAGGCCGTAGCCTTCGTCGCTGGAGCCCTGGCTCCCTGATCGCCGGCTCGGTCTAGCCCAACAGCACCCGCGCGCCGAGGGGCCGATGGGAGAGTCCCGCGGCCTTGTCCATGAGCGCGATCCAGGCGGGCAGCTCCAGGCTGCGCTTCAGAGGCCGGGCGGACACACCGGCGCCTTCGAAGCGAGGCTGCCAGGTCTCCCACCACGGGCTGATGGGGCCGGCCAGCGGCTCCAGCAGCAGCAATCGGGCGCCGCGCTCGCGCGCCCCGAGCAGCGCCGCCAGCAGCCGCTCCTGGGGCTCCGGCTCGAGCTCGTTCACCAGCCATCCCGCCACCAGCAGATCGCTGGGGCCAAGGCTGGAGAACCGGAAGGGCAGGCCGTCGGGCAGCGCTGCACGCCGGCAGCGAGCGGCCAGGTGGAAGCTTGCGTAGCTGCGGCGCGCCTCGCCCAGGGCCCAGCCCGAGCGGTCGAAGCCTTCCACGCGTGCGGCTCCGCAGGCGGCGCCCGCCGCGGCGCCGGCGGCTCCGGTACCACAACCCAGATCCAGCACCCGCTGCACGTCCTCGGCTCCTGCGAAGTTCGTCAGTGCGTGCCAGGCCGTCAGAAAGTGAAGCGGCGCGTAGTAGGTGGCGAACGCCGCCCGCTTGCCGCGGCCTTCCAGGGCGCGGGAGGACAGGCGCCCCTGGTGGCGCCGCTCCACGTACAGCGAGGACAGCGCCTGCACGCCCCTTCGCACCTCGGCAAAGGTCAGGGGCGGCATGAAGCGGGCCCGGGCCTCCTCCTGCCAGGTGTCGAAGGCCTCGCGGACCGCACCGTCGAGATAGGGCTCCACGGCCCGAGGGTAGTATGATGCCGACCCCGAGGAGGACCCATGAAGCGCATCGTTGCCGCCTTCGCCCTGGCCCTGGTGGCCGCCGTCGCGCTGATCGTGGCTCGAGGCTCCGGCCTGGAGTCGCGGCAGATCCAGGTCGAGCCCATCGTCCCCATGGACGTCGACGCCGATGCGGCCGCCAAGCGCCTCTCCCGGGCGATCACCTTCCGGACGATCTCTCACTTCGACCGCAGCAACCTGGACGCAGCGGCCTTCCAAAGCTTTCACACCTTCCTGCTCGGCACGTACCCGGCCGCCCACAAAGCCCTCACCTGGGAGTTCACCGGCGATGGCTTGACCGTCCTCTACCGCTGGGAGGGGTCGAACCCCGGTCTGGAGCCGGTGCTGCTCCTCGCCCATCAGGACGTGGTTCCGGTTCCGCCCGACACCGAGGAGCGCTGGAGCCAGCCGCCCTGGGACGGTGTGATCGCCGACGGCTTCGTGTGGGGCCGTGGCGCCATGGACGACAAGGGCAACCTGATGGCGATCCTCGAGGCGGTGGAGGCGCTGGCCTCGCGCGGCTTCGCGCCCACCCGCACGCTGTACCTGGCCTTCGGCCACGATGAGGAGGTGGGCGGCACCGGCGCCAAGGCGGTGGCCGATCTGCTGACGGCGCGCGGCGTGCGCGCGGACTTCGTCGTCGACGAGGGCATGGCGGTAATCGAGGGGCTGATTCCCGGGTTGGAGCAGCCGGCGGCGCTCATCGGGGTCGCGGAGAAGGGCTACTGCTCGGTGCGGCTGGTCGTGGAGCAGGCGGGCGGACACTCGTCCACGCCGCCGCCCCACACCGCGGTCGGCATCCTGGCGGCGGCGATCGTCCGCCTGGAGCAGGCACCGATGCCGGCGCGCCTGGACGGCGTCACCCGCTCGCTCTTCGACTACCTGGCGCCCGAGCTGCCGCTGGGGCCCCGGGTCGCTTTCGCCAACCTGTGGCTCTTCGAGTGGGTCGTGAAGCGCCAGCTGGCGTCCAGCCCCGGAACCAACGCCACGCTGCGCACCACCACGGCGGCCACCATGATCCAGGGCAGCCCGAAGGACAACATCCTCCCCAACCGGGCCGAGGCCGTGGTCAACTTCCGCATCCTCCCCGGCGACGACGTGGACGCGGTGGTGGC
>JAFDET010000239.1 GCA_019310195.1 Deltaproteobacteria bacterium | reverse complement strand
GGTCGCGGACACCCTGAACGGTGTCCCCCGAGGCGGGAATTGAGCGATATCGCCGCCCCAGGAGAGGGGGCATATTGCCACACCCCTTGCGTATTTTGGGCACCTAAGAGCCCGCAAGCCTTTCGGAAGCTGGACCCCGTGGTACATTTTCTGCTTCGTTTCCGGCACACCTTCGTGACACGGAGGATGGGGGGTACTGATGCGTCGAAATCGAAGTCGTTTCCTAGTGGTGGGCCTCGCGTTGGCCATGTGTGGACTGGCCGCGCCGGCCTTGGCCGATGACGTGGGCGGCGACGACACGGGGGCACCCGGTGGCCGCCGTCAGCAGCAGCCGGCCAAGGCACCGGCGGCCGCTCCGGCACCGGCGCAAGCCGCCGAGAGCGACTGCACCTGGTTCCCGGACCTCCGCTGCGGGCGTCACGGCCGCTTCGAAGGCTTCGAGATGCCGATCTCCCAGCCGTTCCTGTTCGAGGACCCCTTCATCACCACGGGCATCTACCCGTACTACATCTACCACGAGTTTCCGGGCGACTCGGCGCTGGGCGGGGGCAACGTGCACGCCGTGGCCGTGCAGGCGCGCATCGCGATCACCGACCGCCTCGCCTTCATCGCCACCAAGGACGGCTACGCCTGGGAGAACCCGGGCAGCCCGCTCCTGGATGACCAGACCGGCTGGTTCAACCTGGCCGGCGGCCTCAAGTACGCGATCATCCAGCGCCCCGAAGACAACTTCATCCTCAGCACCTCGCTGAAGATCGAAATCCCGACGGGCAGCTCGGCGATCTTCGAAGGCGACAGCGGCGGTGTGAACTTCCTGCCGTCCGTCTCGGCGGCCTGGGGCTGGAAGGGACTGCACCTGATCGGTGATGTGGGCGGCCAGGCGGGGACCGACAGCGATCTCTTCGGCAGCCAGTTCTTCTTCCACGCCTACGCCGACTACAGCGTGCACAAGCACTTCCAGCCCTTCATCCAGTTCTCGGGCCAGCAGTACATCGGCTCCGGCGCCGGCGAGCGCCCGGTCAAGCTGGCCAACGGCGCGGTGCTGGACATGGCGACAGTGCGTGGGGCGCTGGGGCTGGATTCCTTCGAGGGCGTGGATCTGCACAACCTGGGCAACGACGGCGTTGGCGGGAACTTCATCTCCATCTTTGCCGTTGGAGCCCACATCCCGATCAACAAGCACTTCACGTGGTCGGCGTCGTACGAGCTGCCGATCACCGGCCGTGACGACATCCACAACCAGCGCATGACCACGTCCCTGCGGATGGAGTTCTAGGGCGCCAGACTCCCGGACCGACGCGACGGCGCAGCCTTCGGGCTGCGCCGTCTTGCGTTGGGGCCAGGCGCTCACCCCCTGGCACAACGGAACCCGAGGAGCGCGAGTCGAGATCGCGCTCGGCGTCCCACTCGGGGCGCCCCATCTCTCGCAGGAGGCTTCTGAGCTCGTGCCCATGCACGCTAGGCTTCGCCAATGATGCGCCGCATCCTTGGCGAACCGCTGCTTCACTTCGCAGTCCTGGGCGCCCTGTTGTTCGCCTTGTTCCGAATGCTGGGAGACCCGCGCGACACGGCGCCCCAGCGCGTCGTGGTCACGACGGGCCAGATCCAACGCCTGGCCGAGACCTGGCGACGCACCTGGCAGCGGCCTCCCACCCGCGCGGAGCTGGACGGGTTGGTTCAAGAGTACGTGCGCGAGGAGATCCTCTACCGGGAGGCGCTGGCCCTCGGCCTCGACCGCAACGACACGATCGTGCGGCGCCGGCTGCGCCAGAAGATGGAGTTCCTGAGCGAGGACCTGGGCACGCCCGCCCAGGCCTCCGAGGAGGAGCTGCAGTCGTTTCTGGAGGCGCACCCCGAACGCTTTCGGATGGAGGCCCGCTTCTCCTTTCGTCAGGTCTTCCTGAGCAGCGAGCGCCGCGGCGACGCCAGCGCGGTGCAGGAGGCGGCGCGCCTGCTGGTGGCCCTGCAGGAGGACCCTGCGGGCGCCGACGCCGACGCGGCCGGGGACCCTCTGCCCCTCCGCACCGAGCTGAGCGACGCCAGCGAGTCCGAGGTGAAGCGGACTTTCGGGAACGACTTCGCCGAGGCCCTACGCGACGTGGCACCGGGCCGGTGGCAGGGCCCCATCGCGTCCGCGTACGGCCTGCACCTGGTGTTCGTACGCGCCCGAACGCCGGCCCGGCATCCGACGCTGGACGAAGTCCGCGAGCGCGTGCAGTCCGAGTGGCTGGTCCAGCGCCGCCGCGAAGCGAACGAGTCGGTGTACCGGCGTTTCCGCGAGCGCTACGAGGTCGTGATCGAGGAAGTCGGTGCGGACGGTAGCGCCGCGGGCTCTCCCGGGGAGTCGCAGTGATCCGAGCCGTCGGCGCAGCGCTGCTGGCCCTGGCCCTGGCGGGACCCGCCGGCAGCCACGAGGTGCGCCCGGCCTACCTGGAGCTGAGCGAGGCGCCGGACGGCGACTACGAGGTGCTCTTCAAGGTCCCGCTTCGGGGCCCCATGCGTCTCGGCCTGCGGGTCCGCCTGCCCGAGGCATGCCGGACCCTGGCGACGCCGGAACGGCGCAACGTGAGCGGCGCCAGCCTGGAGCGTTGGCAGATCCGCTGCGAGGGCGGGCTGGACGGGCGCATCCTGGGCGTGGACGGGCTGACGACGACGCTGACCGACGTGCTGGTTCGCATCCAAGGAGCCGACGGCAACGTGCAGCTGGCCCGCCTGACCCCGGCGGCGCCCTCGCTACGGGTCGAAGAGGCGCCTGCGCGCAGCCAGGTGGTGACCACCTACTTCCGCCTGGGCGTGGAGCACATCCTGCTGGGGATCGACCACCTGCTCTTCGTGGCGGCGCTGCTGCTGCTGGTGCACGGCTGGCGCGCGCTGGCGGCGACGGTCACGGCCTTCACCGTGGCCCACAGCCTGACCCTGGCGGCGGCCACCCTGGGCTGGGTCCGGGTTCCCGGCCCCCCGGTAGAGGCGACCATCGCTCTCAGCATCGTGTTCGTCGCCGCCGAGATCCTCCACGCGCGCCAGGGCCGTCCGGGCGCCGCCACCCGCTGGCCCTGGCTGGTGGCCTTCACGTTCGGGTTGCTCCACGGCCTGGGCTTCGCCGCGGCCCTGGCCGAGATCGGCCTGCCCCAGGCGTCCATCCCGCTAGCGCTGCTGTTCTTCAACGTCGGCGTCGAGGCCGGCCAGCTCCTGTTCGTTGCGGCTGCGCTGCTGGCCTGGCGTGGCGGGAAGGCGCTCGGCGCCCAACGGGCGGGGGGCTGGGCGACCCCCGCCGCCGCGTACGCGATCGGATCCCTCGCGGCCTGCTGGACGCTGGAGCGGGTTCTGGGTTTCCTGCCCTGAACACACCTCACTCCATCTCCCCGACCGCGGCGGGTATCATCTGCCGACCCAGCCCCGGAGGAGCGCATGGACTACACGGTGATCCTGGTCGACGAGCCCGCAGCGAAAGTGCGGCGCATCACGCTGAACCGGCCCGACAAGCGCAACGCACTGAACCACGACCTGCGCGGTCAGGTGATCCACGCCCTCGAGGCGGCGGATGCGGACCCCGAGGTCCACACCATGATCGTGCGCGGCGCCGGCAAGTGCTTCTCGTCCGGGTACGAGCTGGGCAGCGGCAACGAGGGACAGGAGCTCCCCTGGTACACCGCAGGCGGCGACGGCCACTGGCCGCGCCACGTGGTCGGTGGCTGGATGCGCATCTGGGACCTGGCCAAACCGGTGATCGCCCAGGTGCACGGCTACTGCCTGGCCGGCGGCAGCGAGTTGGCCACCGGCTGCGACCTGGTCTACGCCGCCGAGGACGCGAAGATCGGCTACCCGGCCGTGCGCTTCGGCGTGCCGGACATGCAGTTTCACGCCTGGCTGGTGGGGATGCGCATGGCGATGGAGATGATGGTGACGGGCGACTCCATCTCGGGCATCGAAGCCGCCCGCCTGGGCTGGGCCACGCGGGCCTATCCGGAGGCCGAGCTGGGCGAGCGCGTCCTGGAGATGGCCGTGCGCATCGCCGCCCTGCCGCCGGACCTGGTGCAGCTCAACAAGCGCACGGTGCACCGTCAGATGGAGATCATGGGCATGCGCACCGCGCTGCGGGCGGGCTCGGAGCTGTGCGCCCTGGGAACCCACCAGAAGAGCTTCTTCGAATTCATGACGAAGCTCCGGGGTGAAGGCCTGAACGAAGCGCTGCAGCAGCGCGACGAGCCCTTCGGCGACTACCGGGTCGCCGAGCGCGACGGCGAGGGCTGACGCACCCAGGGTGCGCATCGCTTCCGGTTCGACCGGGTGCCGATTCTGAGGCACGCTGCCGCCACCATGGTCGACGTCACGATCACCGAAGCGCGTAGCGCCGTGCAAGGTACGGGCCGGGCCTACCTGATCATCGTGGGCGTGACCGGTGCACTGGTGGTGGCCGCGAATCTCTGGATTCCCGCCACCCGCCCCTATCTCGCCCACGAGGGCGGGATCGTCGAGAACCTGTCCGCGGTCTTCTACCTGTTCGGCTTCCTCGGCGGCGCGTGGGCCTGCCGCGACGCGCTTCGGGATCCGAGCGCGCGCCGCTACCTGGCCATTCCTGTTCTGAGCGCGCTCAGCTTCTTCGACGAGATCGGTGACGGCATCTTTGCCGATCCCCCGCCTCACGTGTACGGGGTGAAGGTGACCGGCCTCCACGAGTTCGCTCACGTGGCCGTGAAGCTGTGGCGCGATGCTCCCGGCTCGCTGCAGGTGGCATCGTTGCTGGGGATCGCCGTGCTGGGCACGGCCTTCGCCTGGCGTTTCGGACCGCGCCTTCTGGCCCTCGTGCGCAGCGAGCAGGCCTATCGCTTCGTCGTGCTGTGGTTCAGCGTGGCCGCGGTGGCGCTGGTGCTCGACGCCGACAAGGGCGACGTGCTCACCTTCTACGAGGAGTGGCTCGAGATGAACGCGGCCCTGGCGCTGCTCTTCGCAGCGGCCGTGATTCCCACGCGCGGCGCCGCGCCGACGGGCCTGCTGCGCCTGGCCTTCTGGATCTGCGTGGCCCTGGCCAGCGCGGCCGGCCTGGTCTTCGCCTGAGCGCCTAGGGGCTTGCGGGCTGAGAGCCCATCACCGCCGGCGCCAGCTGGCCCATCTCGTACTGGAGCGAGGCCCACAGGTCGAAGCGCTTGAAGTAGGCGTTGGCCGCCTCCTCCGCGTCCCGGGCCGTGCGCTCGCGAGCAGCCAAGGCCTCCTCCAGCGTGGCGCGCTGCGACTGGAGCCGCAGGTCCGTCAACCTCTGTCGCTCCCGAGAGCTCTCGGACCGGCGCTGGGTCAGGATCGAGCGCTCGGACGCGGACTCGAGGCGCCGCGCCAGCTCCCGCACCCGAGCCTGCTTCAGCTCGAGTCGCGACTGGTACCGGAGGCGCGCGATCTGCACACCCTTCGTGGCCTTGGCCGCAGCGCTGCGCGCCTCGAAGCCGTCGAAGATCGGCATCGTGAAGTCGACTCCCACCCGCACCTCGTCCTGGAACAGATCGTAGCGATTCGCGCCGTAGTGGGAGTAGCCGGCCTTGAAGCCCAGCGTGGGCAGACGCCGCGCGGACGCCGCCTTGGCGGTGGCCTCCTCGACGCGCCGGCGCAGGTCCAGCGCCCTCAGGGTCGGCGAACGCGAGACGGCCTCCTCGGCGCCGTCCAGGGACAGGAGGAGCTCGGGCTTCGGGAGACTGCTCGCCGCCACGCTGGCGGGGATGCCCGCGCGGTCGCCGCCCGCGATGGCCAGCCACAGGGCCTCCAGGGCCTCGCGCGACTCGGCGCGCCGGTTCCGCCCCTGCATCTCGCTCTCGGCCAGGCGCAGCGCCACGGCCTCACGCTCGGACTCGATGGAACGGCCCGCCTCGAAAAGCTTGCGCGCCTGGCTGTCCAGCTCCCGCGCATCCTCCAACGCGATGAGCGCCAGATCCGCCTGACGCTCCAGGCGCACCACCTCCGAGAACTTCGCGGTGACGTCGCGGGCCACGCGCTCGCGCTCCTCGCCTTCCTGGATCCGTGCCAGCTCGGCGCTGATCTTCTCGCGCTCGATC
>JAFDET010000030.1 GCA_019310195.1 Deltaproteobacteria bacterium | reverse complement strand
GCGATGGCCTGGTCGTAGTACCTGGCTGCGTCGTCCCAGCGTTCCATCTGCACGTAGAGGGCGCCCAGGTTGCCCAGGGCCGACGCCACCTCCGGTGACGGACTGCCGAACGCCTTCTTGCGGATCTCCAAGGCGCGCAGAAACAGGGACTCAGACTCGGCGATCTTGCCCTGCCCGTTGCGCGCCACGGCCAGGCCGGTCAGCGACGCGGCGATCTCGGGATCGTCGGCCGGAAGCTCGGCCTGGCGAACGGCCAGCGCCGCCTCGAAGGCCTGAGCCGACGCGGCGAAATCCCCGTCGCGCGCCAGGATGCGGCCCAGGCTGTGCTCGATCTCGGCCATCTCCAAGGGCGCCGCGCCGGACTTGCGGGTCTCCTCCAGCCGGGCGCGCAGGTCTTCGGCGGTGACGCCGCCCCCCTGGGCCCACGCGGGGGCCGCCAGGGTCGCGCTCAGAAGCAGAACCAGCGCAACTCCGAGCGCGCCTCGGAGCGGGGTACAATGCGGGCGCCTGGGCGCGCATCGCCCCTTGCGGAGGTCTCGTTTCATGCCCCCCACGCTAGCCGAACGCCTGGGATTCGACCCTACGGACCGGATCGCGATCGTCCACGCCGACGACATCGGGATGTGCCACGCCGCCAACGAGGGCGCCTTCGAGGCCCTGGCCAACGGCCCCGCCACCTGCGGCAGCATCATGGTGCCGTGCCCCTGGTTCCGCGAGGCCGCAGACCACGCCCGGGCCCATCCCGAGCTCGATCTGGGCGTCCACCTCACCCTGAACTGCGAGTGGGATCACTACCGCTGGGGCCCGGTGGCCGGGCGCTCGGCCGTACCGTCGCTGCTCGACGACCAGGGCTTCCTGCCGCGCACCACCCTGGAGGTGGCGCAGCGGGCGCGTCCCGAGGAGGTGGCCGTCGAGCTGCGCGCCCAGGTGGAGAAGGCCCTGGAGGCGGGGGTCGACGTGACCCACCTGGACTCGCACATGGGCACGTGCTTCTTCCCCCAGTTCGTCGACGTGTACGGAGGCCTGGCGCGCGAGTTCGACCTACCGATCTTCGCGGCGCAGCCCGACCTGGCGGCGCTGGAGAAGCGTGGCATGGGCGGGCTGGCCAAGGTGCTGGAGCCGTTGCTGGCGCAGATGCGGGCCGACGGCGTACCGGTCCTGGACGGATTCGACGCCGAATCGCTGGACTTCGCGCACGGCGAGGGCGAGTCCCACAACCGCGCGCGCCTGGCGGGCCTGAGCAGCGGCATCCATTACCTGATCTGCCATCCGGCTCGGGGCGGCGAGGAGCTGGACGCAGTCTGCCCCGAACACGCCCACCAGCGCGACTTCGAGCGCAGCTTCTACGGCGGCGACGCCGGGCGCAAGGCCCTGGAGGACCAGGGCATCCGCACGCTCGGCATGCGCGCCCTGCGCGACCTGATGCGTTCGCGCGAATAGTCGGATGCGCGCGCACGCCCGCTACCTGGCACGGGCACTGCTGGCGCTGGGTGCTGTCTGGCTGACGCAGCCGGCTTGGGCCGATGACCCGCCGGAGGCGGCCGACGCAGCCCTGCGCGGCTGGCTCGAGGGCCGGGACCTGCCCCGGGATCTCGGCTACCTGCGCGACCACGCGCTCCAGATCGCCGGCCAGCAAGGCTGCCCCAGGGACCTGGCCGGCGCGTTGCGCGAAGCCCTGAATCCCGACGTCCTCTTCGAGAACACAGTCGAGCGGCTCGTCGATGCCGAGGCCGCCGCGCTGCTGCCCCCGGTCGAAGCCTTCACCCACACGCCGCTCGGCTTGCGGATCGCAACGGCCGACCGGGAGCGACCGCAGCTGGACGACGATGACGCCTGGCGGACGGGCGCCATCCAGCTGCGCCAGACACCGCCCGACCCCGGGCGGGCGGCGCGGATCGAGCGTGTCGCTCGCGCGTCGCAGGATGCGGAGCTGTGGAGCGACACGGAGTCCCGCCTGCGCAGCGTGCTGCGCGATGCCTGCCTGCCCGCCGCGACGGGTGGCCGCTCGCAGCAGGAGCTGGCCATGCTCGACGCCATCGACACTGCCCAGGGAGCACAGCGGCGCATGCACTTCCTCACCACGCTGAGCGTGGTGCTCTACGAAGGCTACCGGCCCCTGTCGGATGCAGACCTGGACGCCTACGCGGCGTTCCTCGAGTCGCCGGAGGCAACCCGCTGGCTCGAGCCTCGCAACGCCGCGATCGTGGGGGTCCTGGAAGCCGTGGTGCGCGAGCTGATCCCGCCCGCGCCCGTTCCGCTCTAGCGCGCACCGCCGGCGCGGTAACGCCGCCGCCAGTCGGAGACATCCTGCTGGCGGCGCACGACGTGGGCCGCCAGGCCCACCTCCACCAGGAGGTTGGGCATGTCGATCGAGCAGCTCTCCACGACGGGATCAGCCAGCAGCTGACCCGCCGCCCGCTCCAGGGCGCGACGGTCGTCGAAGGAGAGACGCTCACGGGTCAGTCGAGAGGGCTTGCGAGGCATGCGCACCCGTGGAGCACGGATCGTGCCAGCACCCTCGCCGTGCGCAGACCGCGCGCATCCGTGCACCGCCGGAGCCCGTGGCGACACGCCCCGCACCCCTCCGCTGCCGCCGGCAGTCACCGCGCAGCGCCATGCGCAGAAGCGTCGCGCCACCGACGTGCGTGTCGGAACACCGTCAGCCGCTCGTGCGGTAGCCACCACGCCGAGCTTGAGGCCCGCAAGCCCGAGGCAACCGAGCTCGCGCAGATTGCGCGACCCGCCGAGGGCGCGCAGCGAGCCGAAGGCGAGCGAAGGGCCTCGTCCGGCTAAGGATTCGCCAGGTCGCGAAGACGGCGGAACGGATAGATCCCGGACTCGTGCCCGTCGCTCCAACGGATCTGGATGGCGTAGCGACCCACCTTCTCCACTTTCAGGGGGTGGACGTCGGCGGGGACACTGTCCGGGTCGAGGCGGCCCTGGCCCGTCCACTCGTCCACGCAGTGCGCACAGCCGCAGGCCAGACGCAGCTCTCGAACGTCGTAGGCGCTCTCGCGGCCGTCGGCCCAGGTGATTGCCAACCGGCGCGGCCCCGCCTGGCGGATCTCGGTGGGGACGTAGGCCGCTTCCTGCATGGCCCCAGGATAGCTCCCGGAACCTACGGGACAGTCCCGTAGGTTCCGGTAGCCAGGGATTGCTAGGCTCGGCGCGCCATGAACGAAGACGCCATCGCGATCCTTGGAGGAACCGGCGACCAGGGGCTGGGTCTCGCCCTGCGCTTCGCCCGGGCCGGTCGTCCCGTGGTGATCGGCTCCCGCAAGCTCGACCGGGCGGAGACCGCCGCCGAGGAGGTCCGCGCCGCCGTGCCCGAGGCGGACGTGGTGGGGCTGGAGAACGCCGACGCCACCCGGCGCGCACCGATCGTGATCCTCTCGGTGCCGTTCGAGCACACCGCCTCCACCCTCAAGGGGCTGCGCGACGTGCTGGCCGAGGGCCAGCTCCTGGTCTCCATGGGCGTGCCCCTGGCCACGGCCATCGGCGACGGCGCGGTGCGAACCATCGGGGTCTGGCAGGGATCGTGCGCCGAGCTGGCCGCGGCCCTGGTGCCCAAGGGCGTGGCCGTCGTCTCCGCGTTCCAGAACGTCTCCGCGCATCGCCTCCAGCACCTCGAGGACGAGGTGGCGTGCGACGTGATCGTGTCCGGCGCCAAGGAGCCGCGGCAGCGCATCATGGCCCTGTGCGAGCTGGTGCCGGGGCTGCGGGCGGTGGACGGCGGCCCCCTGGCCAACGCGCGCATGGTGGAGGCCTGGACCGCGCTCCTGATCGGCCTCAACGTCCGCTACAAGGTGCCCGAGGGCCTCGGCTTCCGTCTGACCGGCCTTCCCCAGGACGCTGACAGAGCCTGACGCAGTGCTCTTGCGCAGCGCGTCATATCCATAGAAATCAAGCACTTACGCGCCCCGAAGGCGGTGCGGGCCCGTCCCGCGCCCCCCGGGCCCGCCGCTGCCATAGGGCGAAAACTCGTTCATCCCCGCCCACTTGTGTCTCATCGTGAGCTTCCATACTAGATGTTGTGGTTTTTCGGTTGACTCGCCTCTGAGCCGGAGGTAGGAATGATCTCAATGGGGATGTGAACGTCTCTCTGGTGGCCTGGGGGGGTTTTTAAACAAGGCGGTCATTAGAGAGAAGGCGGGCGTGACGAGGGATGGAGGACCCAACTCTCGCTCGGGGGCCCTGGGAAACCGGGGCCTCTCCCATCTCCAGCCCTTTTTCGCCCATTTGAGAATCTGGGCAATGAGCGATTCGCAGCGTTCTACATGAACCAAGTGTCCCCGGAAATCGCTGGTATTCGAAGCCGCCTTTCGCTCCAAGCCCACGGGACGAAAGGCGGCTTCTCCATCTTCGGACTCGACAAGAAAGAACGGGAGGCGATGTGAGCGACCAGGTGATCACGGACGGTGGACGGCATCTCCAGGCAGTCGGGCGCGGCAACCGCCAGCGCACCGCGAAGGCGGACGGCTTGGAGCTGCAACGGCACTTCACCCAGGTGGGTGATGATCCGTTCGCCAGCGTCGAGTGGGACCTGCGCGACGCGAAGATCGCCAACGAGAAGGGCGAGACCGTCTTCGAGCAGGCCGACGTGGAGATCCCGCAGAGCTGGTCGCAGCTCGCCACCAACGTGGTGGTGTCGAAGTACTTCCGCGGCCACACCGGCACCCCCGACCGCGAGCGCAGCGTCAAGCAGCTCATCGGCCGGGTGGTGAACCGCATCCACGAATGGGGCGACAAGTCCGGCTACTTCAAGGGCCAGGAGGCCGGCCAGACCTTCAAGGACGAGCTCACCTGGCTTCTGGTGAACCAGCGCGTGGCCTTCAACAGCCCCGTCTGGTTCAACCTGGGCGTCAAGGACACGCCGCAGCAGGCCAGCGCGTGCTTCATCAACTCGGTCGACGACACCATGGAGTCGATCATGGATCTGGCCAAGACCGAGGCCATGCTCTTCAAGGGCGGCTCGGGCACGGGCTCCAACGTCTCCAGCATCCGCTCCTCCAAGGAGAAGCTGGCCGGCGGCGGCACCGCTTCGGGCCCGGTCTCCTTCATGCGCGGCTACGACTCGTTCGCCGGCGTGGTCAAGAGTGGCGGCAAGACGCGGCGGGCCGCCAAGATGGTGATCCTGAACGTGGACCACCCGGACGTGCGGGAGTTCATCCACAGCAAGTCCGAGGAAGAGAAGAAGGCCTGGGCGCTGATCGAGGCGGGCTACGACGGCGGCTTCAACGTCACCGGCGGCGCCTACGACTCGATCTACTACCAGAACGCCAACCACTCGGTGCGCGTCAGCGACGCCTTCATGCGTGCCGCAGAGGACGGGAAGGCCTGGCAGACCCGCGCCGTGACCACGGGCGAAGTGGTGGACACCTACGAGGCCCAGGATCTGCTGCGCGAGATGGCCGACGCGGCCCACGTGTGCGGCGACCCGGGCATCCAGTACGACACCACCATCAACGACTGGAACCCCTGCAAGGTGTCCGGGCGCATCAACTCGAGCAACCCCTGCTCCGAGTACATGTTCCTGGACGACACGGCCTGCAACCTGGCCAGCCTCAACCTGATGACCTTCGCCGACGAGGACGGTGAGTTCGACGTGGAGGGATTCCGCTCGGCCGTGGCCACCACGATCCTGGCCATGGAGATCCTGGTCGACCACGCCGACTACCCGACCCCGAAGATCGGCAAGAACAGCCACCTGTACCGGCCGCTGGGGCTCGGCTACGCGAACCTGGGCGCGCTGCTCATGTCGCGGGGCCTGCCCTACGACAGCGACGCAGGGCGCGGCTACGCGGCAGCGATCACCTCGCTGATGTGCGGCCAGGCCTACCTGACCAGCTCCCACGTGGCCGGGGCCATGGGGCCCTTCCCGCGCTACCGGATGAACCGCAAGCCGTTCCTCGAGGTGATCGGCATGCATCGGGACAAGGCCGCGGCGATCCCGCGCGAGCACATTCCCGACAACATGTTCGACGCCTCTCTCGAGTCCTGGGAGCAGGCGCTCGAGTCCGGCCGCAAGTGCGGCTTCAAGAACGCCCAGGCCACGGTGCTGGCGCCCACGGGCACCATTGCCTTCATGATGGACTGCGACACCACCGGCGTGGAGCCCGACATCGCGCTGGTGAAGTACAAGAAGCTGGTCGGCGGCGGCCTGCTCAAGATCGTGAACGGCACGGTGCCCATGGCCCTGCGCAACCTGGGCTACGCCGCCCACGAGGTCGAGGACATCGTCCAGTACGTGGACGAGGACGAGACCATCGAAGGCGCGCCGCACCTGAAGGACGAGCATCTGCCGGTCTTCGACTGCGCCTTCCGCCCGGCCAACGGCTTGCGCTCCATCCACTGGATGGGCCACCTGCGCATGATGGGCGCGGTGCAGCCCTTCCTGTCCGGCGCCATCAGCAAGACCGTGAACATGCCTCCGGACAGCACGACCGAAGACATCATGCGCGCCTACACCGAGGGCTGGAAGCTCGGCATCAAAGCCCTGGCCGTGTACCGAGACGGCTGCAAGCGCTCGCAGCCGCTCAACACCGCCAGGGAAGAGGAGGCCGGCGAGAAGGCCGAGGTGCGGCCCGTACGCCGCAAGCTGCCCGACGAGCGCCAGGCCATCACCCACAAGTTCTCGATTGCGGGACACGAGGGCTACCTGACCGTCGGCATGTACGACGACGGCCAGCCGGGCGAGATCTTCCTGCGCATGGCCAAGGAGGGCAGCACGGTCTCGGGACTGATGGACACCATCGCCACCATGACCTCGCTGGCCCTGCAGTACGGCGTGCCCCTGAAGACGCTGGTAGACAAGTTCAGCCACACCCGCTTCGAGCCCTCGGGCTTCACCAACAACCGCGAGATCCCGATCGCCAAGTCGGTGACGGACTACGTGTTCCGTTATCTGGGCAATCGGCACCTGCAGGGCGAGCCCGAGATTCCCGACGAGCAGGAGTCCGAGGCGGAGGCCAGCGGCTTGGCGCCCGCGCCGCCGCGAGCGGCGGTGGCGGGCGGCGCCGTGTCGGCTCGGGAGGGCGGGACCTACGCCATGATCAACCAGGCCGACGCACCGTCCTGCATGGATTGCGGAACGATCATGATCCGCAACGGAGCCTGCTACAAGTGCCCCAACTGCGGGAGCACCAGCGGCTGCAGCTAGGCCGCATGCACTGACGGCGTCTCTTTCAGGGGGGTGAGAGGCGCCGGAAGGAGCGCGGAGTCCCGCAAGGGGCTCCGCGCTCTTGGTTTGGCAGCGTGGCGCGATCTCCGAGGTGCCACGCGCAATCCTTAGCAGGACAATGCACTACGCTCGCCTTCGGCTCGCTGCGCGCGCGGCATCCACCTGGGTCCGTCGTGCAAGCGCCTCGGGCCGCGCTTGCGGGCCATAGGCTCGGGCAACGCGCCTACCGCGGAGGGGCTACGCTACCGTGGCTCGGCGTAGCTTGGAGGGTTCTATGTCGCGCTTCGTTGCTTCGATTCTTGCGCTGGCGGCTACCGCGCTGCTCGGCGCGGGCTGCATCACGGTCCACACGTTCGGGGACGGCCGCAGGTCGCTGGAGGAGACGCTGGTCTACGGGAAGACCGGGCCGCGCGTCCTGCTGCTGGACATCGACGACATCATCAACGACTCGGACGTGCGCGGTCCCCTGGGCGTCGGCGGCAAGGAAGCCACCACCTCGCGCGTCCGCGAGCAGCTCGACAAGGCCGAGAAGACCCAGGTCGCCGGTGTCCTGCTGCGCATCAACAGCCCGGGCGGGGCGGTTACGGCCAGCGACGTGGTCTACCGCGAGATCCTCCGCTTCAAGCAGAAGAACGACATCCCGATCGTGACGATCATGATGGGGATGGCGGCCTCGGGCGGTTACTACGTCGCCATGGCATCGGACTACGTGATCGCCCACCCCACCACCGTCACCGGCTCGATCGGCGTGATCGCGGCGGGTCTGAACCTCTCGGGCCTGATGCAGCGCTACGGCGTGGGCAACCAGACCATCACCGCCGGCGAGTTCAAGGACGCGGGCTCACCGCTGCGGCCCATGACCGCCCCGGAGCGCGCCTACCTGCAGGCCATCGTCGATGACATGCACGCGCGCTTCCGCGAAGTCGTGGTGGAGGGCCGGCCGGAGCTCGATGCCGAGCGGGTCCGCGTCCTGGCCGACGGACGCATCTACACCGCCGGGCAGGCCCTGGAGAACGGGCTCGTGGACGAGCTGGGCTACATGCCCGACGCCATCGACGAGCTGAAGCGCCGCATCCAGGCTCCCGAGATCCGGGTGGTGGCCTTCCATCGCGAACGCGAGTGGCGTGCCAACCTGTACTCGTCGACCGCGCCGCCGCCCGCGAAGGCCGGCCTGGCGGAGCGCCTGGGCATCGATCGCGGCCCGGGCTTCCTCTACCTGTGGTGGCCGGGCGGCCTGGCGCCCTGATCCGCGGCTACCAGTTCGGGCCGGCGATGGTCCGAACACCCACGTTGAGCACGGCCAGCACCAGCGCGCCCCAGAACGCCGGGGCGAAGCCCTCGATGCGGAAGCCGGGCACGAAGGCCGACGCCAGCTTGAGCATGAACGCGCTCACCACGAAGTAGAAGATCCCGAACGTGACCACGGTGAGCGGCAACGTGAGGATCACCGCCAGGGGTTTCACGAAGGCGTTCACCAACCCCAGCACCAACGCGGCCAGCAGTGCCGGAACGGCTCCGTCCACCTGAAAGCCGCGGATCGCCGACCCCACCACCAGGAGCAGGGCAGCAGACACGACCAAGTGTGCCAGGAACTCCACACCCACAGCGTAGCAAGGGCGCCGGCGGACGGCGGACCGCCCGTCGGCTAGCCTGCGGGCGATGGGCCAGCCGCTGACCCCCACTGCCTTCGTCCGCGAGATGCGGCCCGCCCTGCGGCAGGCTGCCGCCATTGCCCGCGCGCTGGAAGGCCGTGTCGAGAACGAGCCCAAGCCCGGCGAGACCCGCGCGGCCAAGGCGGCCCTTACCATCGCGGACACCGCGGCTCAGGAGGCGATCCTGGTGCCGCTCTTCGAGCGCTGGCCGGAGCTGTGCATCGAGGCGGAGGAGGACACGGCAACGGCCGCGCTCTTCCCGCGGAGTGGGCCGGCCCTGGTGGTGGTGGACCCGATCGACGGCACGCTTCACAGCTACCTGGGCCGACGCGGCCCCTACGCCGTGATGGCGGGACTGGCGATCGGAGAGCGCTACGAGGGAGGCCTGGTGGCCCTGCCGCGCGAGGGTCTGCTCCTGGATGCTGCCCGAGGCGAGGGCGCCTGTCTGGCGATCGGAGACCATCCGCCGGGCCCCGCCCAATGCGACGGGTCGGGGAGCCGCGTCCTGGTCTCGCCGGAGCTGCCCCAGCCGATCCGCGACGCCCTGCGGGCCGCCGGGCTGGAGCCCAAGGCGGCCGCCGGCGGCGCCATTGCCGTGGCGCCCGCCCTTCCCGGAGTGCGTGCGGGCCTGCGCCTGGCGCCCGGCTCCGGCAGCATCAGCACGCGAGGGCGCATCGGCATCCTGATCGCCCGGGAGGCAGGCGCCCGGGCACTGGGCGCAGAAGGTGAGCCCTTCCCCGACGACCTCAGCACCCCTTCGCGGGCGCTGGTCATCGCGGCCGACGGCGACCCCGTGCTGACGGAGCTGCTGGCGGCCCTGAACGCCGCCTGAGAACCCCGGGCTACATCTCCGTGTAGTCGGGGCCCTCGCCGCCTTCGGGCGGCGTCCACGTGATGACCTGGTAGGGATCGGCGATGTCGCAGGTCTTGCAGTGGACGCAGTTCTCGTGGTGGATGAAGAGCTTCTTCTTCCCGGGGTTGTCGGTGTCGTCCACCATCTCATAGACGGCAGCCGGGCAGAAGCTCTCGCAGGGGTTCCCGTACTCCTCGGTGCAGACGTCTCGGCACAGGTCCGTGTCCGCCACCACCAGGTGCGAGGGCTGGTCCGCCTCGTGGACGGTCCCGCTGAACCCCACCAGGTGCTCCTTGCTGAAGGTCAGCTTGCCGTCGAACTCGAAGGCCTCCTTCTCGCGCTGGCCCGCGGGAAGCTCCGAGAGCTTCTTCATGTGCGTGTGGCCGGCGCTGGCCTTCAGGTTGTCGATCAGGCCCCGACCGTTGTTGAGCATCGTGACCGGAACGTTGTTGACGAAGAAGAAGAAGCCCTTCTCCCACGCGCCGTGGAAGTTGCGGTCCGTGTAGTGCTCGTCGAAGGCCCAGCTGCTGCGGTAGCGCTCGGCGTAGCCGCCCAGGGTCACCGCGCTGAAGTCCTTGGCGGCGATGGCGTCGATGATGGTTTCGGCGGCCAGCATTCCGGACTTCATGCCCAGGTGGATGCCCGACACGCGGGCCGCGTTGCACATGGCGGCGGCGTCGCCGATCAGGAGCGCGCCGTCGGTGTAGAGCTTGGGCTGGCTGTAGAGACCGCCGGTGGGCAGACACTTGGCGCCGTAGCGAACCAGCTCTGCGCCCTCCAGCAGGGACCGCATGAACGGGTGCGTCTTGAACTTCTGCGCGCCCAGATGCGGATCCGTGTGCGGGCTCTCGCAGTCCAGGCCCGTGATGTAACCGAAGGAGATCAAGTTGTCCTTCATGTCGTAGAGCCACATCCCGGTGAACTTGTGCTGGATCAGCTCGGGGATGTTCATCCCGTGAATCACGCGGCCGGGCTTGTGCTTCTCGGGCTGGACCCGCCAGATCTCCTTGACCCCCGTCTCGAAGGTCTGCGGCGCCTCGCCGTGCAGGTCGAAGCGATCGATGAGCTGCTTGGCGAGCGTCCCGCGCACGCCTTCGCCCAGCACGGTGACCTTGGCGAAGATGTCCATCCCGGGCTGGAACGTGCCCTTGGGGTTGCCGTCCTTGTCCACACCCATGTCGCCGGTGCGCACGCCCACGACGCGGTTGCCCTCGGTGAGGATCTGGTCGCCGGCAAAACCGGGGTAGATCTCCACGCCCGCCGCCTCGCAGCGCTCGGCCAGCCACTTGGCCACCTCGTTGAGCGAGACGACGTGGTAGCCCTTCTTGTGAAACTGGGGCACGAAGGCCTTCACGATCGGCGGCGGAACCGGGATGTACCGCTTCTTGGTGAAGAGGTAGAGCCAGTCGTTGGTGCAAGTGTGCTGGGTGGGGAATCCCTGCTGCTCGAAGTCCGGAACGAGCTCGCGGAGACCCTTGGGGTTCATCACCGCACCGGAGAGCATGTGGTCGCCGACGTTGGCGGCCTTCTCCAGCACCAGCACCGTGGGCGGCTCGATCTCGCTGCCGGGATGGCTCTGGTTCCAGGCCTCCACCTGGTTCATCAGGTGCAGCGCCGAGGCCAGGGTGGCGGGGCCCGCGCCCACGTACAGGACGTCGACCTCCATGCTCTCGCGCTCGATCGGCTGGCTCATGACTCCTCCACTGCGTTCCCGCGCCCGGACAAACGGCGGGGGCCGGCAGCGGCCCCCGGGATCGAGAATAGAGGACCGGACCCGTCGGTCAACTTCCCTCGGGGCGCGAAAGGCCCCGTCCCTATGAGGGAAATTGGCTTCCGGCCTGACCGTGAGTCACCCCGGGCCTCGCCTCGGGGCGGTCCTACTCGCTAGGATCGGAACGTGCCGGACGTGGACTCGGGGCTCGTGGACATCATCCGCGATTTCCTGTCGGCCCAGGAGCTGGCGGGCCGCGTGGCCGAGCTGTACCGCGAGGGTGAGCTCACCTTCGCGGAGCTGGAGCGTTTCGTGGAGGACGGCGAACGCTCGCCGCTCTACCGCCTGAAGGAACGCTGCCACGCCCTGTTCCGGGCCGGCGACGGCAACGGCGACTCGAGCCCGCATGCAACCCGGGAAGAGCTCTTCGACCTGGCGGTGGGCGCGCTCTTTCACGAAGCCATGAAGCTGCGGGAAAACTTCTACCAGCAGTCGGTCTACGGGCCGAAGGTGGAGGCGTTGCGCAGCGGCGCCGACGCGGAGGAGGCCGAGGTCTTTCGCGAGTTCGAGAAGATCCTGGAGGCCAACTCCGTGCGCCTCGACGAGGCACTCCAAGAGACGATGACCCTGCTCGAGCAGACGCGCCGCCAGTTCCGGCGCCTGCTGACCGCGCACAGCACCAACGGTCTCGCCACGCGCTACCTGGTGGAGAGCCGGGCGCAGGTAGAGGCGGTCTTCGACGAAGGACTGGACGCCATCCTGGCCGAGATCCACGGGAGCGCAGGCGAGGGCTACCGCGTGGCGGCCCAGGCCTATCTGGCGAGCGGCTACTTCGTGCGTGCGCTGCGCGTCCTGGACGAGGCGGACCGGCGCCTGGAGGCACGGGGCGACCTGGAGGCACTGCGCGCCTACGCCAGCGGAATGAACGCCTACCTGGATGGTCGCTCGGCCGAGGCATTGGAGGATCTGGCGGGCTGGCTGGACGGTCCGCCCGAGTCCTTGAGCGAGGCTTTCGCCGACCTGGCCCACGCCGCGGTGGAACGCATCGCCGGCCGCACCGATGCGGAGTCACCCGCGGTCGTGGAGCGTGCCGCCGGGCTGCGCGACAGGCTGGAGCCCCTGGCGCCGCGCGCCCGTCGCGCCGCCGCGACCTGGGAGACCCCGACCCCAGGAACGTCAGGCGCTTGATTCGCGGGGCAGCACGCCTTCCAGCAGCAGGCTCTGCACCTCGTCGCGCCGCCAGTCGCGCACGTCTTCGGCGAACACGTCCTCGACACCCAGGATCCGAGCGCTGAGCTCCGGCGCCGCATAGTGGAACAGGGTCATGCCGAAGAAGCTGAGGAAGAAGTGCCGAGACGAGCGCGGAGCGAACGCACCCGCCTTCACGCCTTCGCCGTGGAAGGCCATCACGCCGCCGATCACACGTTCGATGGTGGGCGCGACCTGCTCGTATTCGACGCCGGCTCCATCGATGAAGATCCGGACCAGGATCCGCCCGTAGTTGGGCCGGCGCGCGAGCAGCTCGTTGAAGCTGGCGTGCGCATCCTGGAGACGCTCGAGGTAGGTGCCGGGCCGCTGGAGCGCCGTGCCCAGCACCTCCTCGAATGCCTCGAGCATCGAGTGAATCACCGCGGTGTAGAGCGCCGACTTGCTGGGGAAGTAGTAGTAGAGGGCCGTCTTCTGCACGCCGACCTGCTCGCCGATGCTCTGCAGATGGGCGCCCGCGTAGCCGTACCGGGCGAACTCCTTCTCCGCCACGTCGAGCAGCCGTTCCCGGGTCGGCGTGTCGCGCTGCGACGCGCTCATGCGGGCGTCCCAACGGGCCGCATGCGGAAGTAGAGCCAGCCACCCATCCCCAGCGTGATCAGCCCGATCCCGATCCACTGGGGCTCGGTCAGGCCGAGCGCCACCGTGGGGTTGATGCGCAGCTTCTCGATCCAGAGCCGGCCCAACCCGTTGAGCGCGAGGTACTCGCCGAACAGGAACGGGCTCTTCTTGCGCCGCCACCACAGGAAGCCGGCGATCGGCATGAGCCAGGCGATCTCGTAGAGCTGTGTGGGGTGGACGCGCGCCAGCGTGGGCGGCGCGCCGTCCGGAAACGCCATGGCCCAGGGCACGTCGCTGGGGCGGCCGTAGTCGTCGCCGACCAGGAAACAGCCGAGCCGGCCGATCGACTGGCCCACGGCCCCGGCCACGGCCGTGCAGTCCGCAAAGATCTTCACCGGCACGCCGTGGTAGCGGCAGCCCACGGCGCCGACCAGCGTGGCCAGGATCAGGCCTCCGTACCAGGTGATGCCGTCTCGCGCGAAGAGAAGCTGGCTGAAGGGGATGCCGGTCCGCAGCGAGACGTCGACGGCGAAGTAGAGCTTCGAGCCGACAATGCCGCCCACCATCACCCACAGCATCAGGGTCGTGGCCAGCTCCGGATCGAGGCCCTCCTCCTTCATCCGGATGCCGGTGATCCAGGCGCCCACCAGGAACGCCGCGGCCAGCATCACGCCGAAGCTGGACACGGGGTAGCCGAGGAAGGGGATTTCGAACAGGACGGGGTACACGGCGAGGGGCAGCCTACCGAAATCGCCCCGCCGAAGCCCGATCGGGCCCAGTAGCGCCGGTAGGACGAGGCTATGCGCCGGGCAGCAGGACGGAGAACGAGGCGCCGGCGCCGGGCTCGCTTTCGACCCAGACCCGGCCGCCGTGGGCCTCGGCGATCTTCTTCACGATCGCCAGTCCGATGCCGGTCCCGCGTCGAGCTCCGGGCCGACGCACACCGGTGTGGAAGATCTCGAAGACACGGGCCTGCTCGTCGGCCGAGATGCCGACGCCGTTGTCGGTCACGCGCAGGCGAACGCCGGCCTCGGTGCCGTCGGTGACCACATCGATCCGGGCACCGTCGCGCTCGCCCATGTGCTCGATCGCGTTTCCGATCAGGTTGGAAGAGATCTGATAGAGCTGCGTCCGGACGCACAGCGCCAGGGGCGGCGAGGCGGGCAGGGCCAGCTCGATGCCCTGGGCTTCGAGCCGCGGCTTGAGCTCGTTGGCCAGCTGCTTCAGGACCGGCAGCGGATCGACCCAGTCGCGCTGGCCGTTGGCGGTTCCGATCCGGGAGAGCTCGAGCAGGTCGTTGATCAGCATCTCCATCGAGCGGCTGGCCTGCTCGATGCGATCCAGGAAGTGACGGCCCGTGTCGGTCAGGACATCGCCGTAGTCCTGGGCGAGCAGCCGCGAGAACCCGAGCAGCGAGACCAGGGGCGTGCGCAGGTCGTGGGAGACCGCGTGCACGTAGTGCTCCAGCTCCTGGTTCTTTAGCGCCAGGTCGGTTTCCGAGCGACGCTGATCGGTGACGTCGCGGAGGAACGCGACGGTCCCGCCGCAGGTGCCGCTGGGGAGCACGATGGGGCTGGCGGTCACCGACAGGACCCGCGTGCCGCCACCCTTGCGCGTTACCTCCAGCTCGACACCCTGGCCGTCGCGACCGGGCCGCAACGCCTCGGCCAGACCGTCCAGGGCCCCGCGCCGCGAGAAGGCCAGCGACACCGGGAGGCCCAGCAGACGCTCCGAGGGCAGACCCAACACCTGCTTGAGAGCCGGGTTGGCGTAGGTCACGTAACCGCGCCGATCCAGGGCGACCACCGCATCGGACGCGCTGTCGAGGATCGAGCGGAAGTATCCCATCCCCGCGACCGGAATCGACGTTTCGTCCACGGCGTCCTCTTCCCGTCGCACTACGGCCAGGTACAAGCCCGACCCGCAGGAGTTGGGAACCGGGCCGACGCTGAGCTGTACCGGAATCTCGCGTCCGTCCTCGTGCACCAACGCGATGGGCTCGTTGGCGACGTAGCCCTGCTGCATCACTTGCCGGCGAATGGCGCCATGGCACTCGTGCGCGTTGAAGAGAGCGCGCACGTTCTGCCCTACCAGCGACTCCCGTCCGGAAAGCTCCCGGAGAGCGTCACTGATCCACACCACGCGGTCGTTCTGGTCGACGACCAACACCGTCTGGTGAAGATGCGCCAACCCCGCCAGCAAGCCGACAGTGGGTAGCTCCAACGATGCGTTGGACATGGGGGGGTTCTCGGTCATGGGCTCCCGACGCAGGACGCGAAACGGCGTTTGGAACGGCGCCCCCGAACACGTTCGAGGATACCAGAGGCAGATTCCGAGGGGCAAACGATTCAGTGGCGTTCGCACTACGAAGAGTATGCGCAGAAGCGCATCGAGGTGATCCACCTCACAGAGGAATCCCGCTTTCTGCGGCCCGCTGAGAAATCGACACGAAAATCAGTGTATCCGGCCGGCTTTGGCGGGGGGGGTGGAGCTCGGATATCCTCTTAGGGCTTTTCCGGGGGGCCCATGAGTCGACTGCACGTCGCCGGGGTGGTGCTCGCGTCCTTCGCCCTGCTTTCGGGTGGGCCGCCGGCGGCCGCGCCCGCTAGCGAGACACCGCGGACCCAGCACCGCGCAGCTCGCGTTTCCGAG
>JAFDET010000238.1 GCA_019310195.1 Deltaproteobacteria bacterium | reverse complement strand
CCAGCGCACCCAGCAGGTTCAGCAGCGTGGTCTTGCCACAGCCGCTGGGACCGTGCAGCACGGTGGACTCGCCCTCGTCCAGCGCCAGGTCAATGCCGCGCAGGGCCGGCGTCTCCACACCCCGACTCTCGTAGGTCTTGTGGATCCCCCGGGCTTCGAGAATCGCCATTCCGAATCTCCTCGTTCCTATATGTGCCGCAGGGCCTCGGCCGGCCGCGCGCGAGTCGCGCGCACGGCCGGCCAGAGCCCCGAGACCAGCGCCGTCACGACCGCCACGACGGTCGGCACCACCAGGTCGTACGGACGCAGCACGGGCACGATGGTGGTGCCCACACCCATGGAGAGCAGCCCTTCCCCCCAACGCGACAGGTCGATGCCATCGCGCAGCAGGAAGAGCCCCAGGGCCGTCAGGGCGAAGCCCGCCACGATGCCCGCCATCACCAGGAAGAACGACTCCAGGGTGACCATGGCCACCACGCGCTCGGCCGACATTCCGACCGAGCGCATCACGCCGATCTCGCGCGTGCGCTCGAAGACCGCCATCAGCAGCACGTTGGCGATGCCGAAGGCCATGGCCACGAACACGGCGGCGTACACGATCCAGGCCATCTGGTCGAACACCTTGACGAAGTAGACCAGCAGCGGCGCCAGCTCTTCCCAGGTGCTCACGTCCACGTCGGAGCCCAGGCGGGCCCGCAGCGCCTCCCCGACGCGGTCCACATCGTCCTTGTGCTCGGCGACCACGGCCAGCTCGGAGATGGCGCCGTCCAGTGCGAAGAGGCGCTGCGCCTCCTCCAGGCGCACGTAGATGGTCGAGCGGTCCAGCTCCAGCGACGTGGTGCGGAAGAAGCCGGCCACCCGGAAGGCCTCACCCGCCAGGTCGCCGTTGGCGTCGGTGGCCGAGAGGACCACCTTGGAGCCCACGCGAACGTGCAGGCGCTCGCCCAGCGCCTGACCGAGCAGCACACGCCGGGCCGCGCCGTCCAGGTACTCGCCGTCCACCACCGAGTCCGCCAGCACCGTGATGCCGGGCTCGCGGGCCGGATCGATCGCCACCACGCGCACTCCGGCGCTGGCACGTGGAGCCGTGAGCAGGCCATCGCTGCGTACCCGGGGCGCCCACGCGCGCACGCCGCCCAGCCCGTCGAGGGCGGCGATGCCCGCCTCTCCGCCGTCGCGAAGCCGCCGGTCCAGCCCGGGATCGTTGGCGAAGCCCGAAGCGTGGATCTGGATGTGCCCCAGGTCGGTCTCGATGGCCGTCTCGACCATCTGCACCACCATGCCGAAGTTGATGGCCATGCTGACGACGGCGCCGGCAATGCCCACGGCCACCGCCGTCACCACCACGCCGCCGCGCCGGCCGTTGCGCCACACGTTGCGCCAGGCGATGCGCCACACGAAGCGGTCCCGGCTCAACGAGCCGATCACGTCGCCGACCAGGGAGAGTTTCACGTCACAAGCTCCGCAGGGCGTCCACGGGACGCCCCCGGCTGGCCTTCACGGCGGGGTAGAAGGCGGCCACGACCGCCACCCCCAGGATCGTGAGGATCGAGCCGATCGGATTGAGGGGCTTCAGCTTCCAGGTCATCAGCGGCTCCATGCCGAAGAGCTCGCCGGCCTGGGCCATCTCTGCGCCCAGCTCGACGGGATGCCCCTGGAACCACAGGACCAGGGGAATGGCGATGCCCAACCCGAGCGCGAGCCCCAGGCTCGCCAGCAGCAGCGACTCGGCGTAGACCAGCCGGAACACGGCCGCGGGGCGCAGGCCCAGGGCGAGCAGAACGCCCAGCTCCCGGGTGCGCTCGAGCACCGACATCAGGATCGTGTTCAGGATCCCGAAGGCCACCACCACCACCAGGATCACCAGCATGATGTACATGCCGGCGTCGTCGATGAAGATGAACTGCACCAGCTCGGGCATCAGCCGGTCCCAGGTGCGCACCTCGACCGCCGCGCCCCGGGTCGCCGCCCGTACCGCCGCGGCCACCACCGGAGCCACCGAGGCTTCCTTGGCCAGGATCGCCACCTCGCTGACGCGCTGTCCGTAGACAAAAAAGGCTTGTGCGTCGGCCAGGGAGATCAACGCCAGGCTGCGATCCAGGCTCACATCGGGCAGCTTCATGATCCCCACGACGGTGAAGAGGTCGAAGGCGCTCTCGAGCGTGTAGGCCTCGCTGTAGAGCAGCAGCTCGTCGCCCAGCTCGGCACCGAGATTCCTGGCCAGCCGCTCGGCCAGCACGATCCCGTTGGGCCGCTCGGCGGACACGAACTCGCCTCGCTTGAGCTTCTCCTTCAGGCTGGTGACGCTGGGCTCGCGCTCCGGATCCACGCCGAACACCGCCACGCCCCGGGCATCGGTCTCCTTGGAGAGCAGCGCGAAGCCGATGACCCGCGGCGCCCAGCCGCGCACCCCCGGCGTGGCATCCAGCTCGGCGCGCAGCGCGTCGTCGAGCGCGACGAACTGCTCGAGGGTGCGGTTGTCGAAGTAGCCCTCCCCTGCCAGGGCCACGTGGCCGGACTGGATGCGCACCGCGTCCTCGATCATCTTCTCGTGGAGCCCAGCGGCCATGGCCACGAAGAACACCACCAGCACCACGGCGAAGACCGTGGCCGCCACGGTGAGCCCGGTCCGCCGCGGGTTGCGCCACACGTTGCGCCACGCCAGCCGCAGCTCCAACGGCATCAACGCGTCCCCTTGAGGTTGCGGGTGCTGAAGATGCGCTCGTCGAAGATCTCGTCGAAGCGGATCTCCCGCATCTCGATGGTGGTGCGATGGCCCGGCTTCTCCAACGGGACCATGGACCAGACGTGGGGGAAGTAGCGGCCCTGCACCTCGCGGATGTCGCCCAGCTCGAAGACCCGCAGCTTGGCGCCGTCCTCGTCGTAGAACTCCTGGCGCAGGGGCGTGTAGTGCTCGATCTCGATCCACGAGACGATGCGGCCCCAGACCACCGGCGCGTCTTCGTGGGGAATGAACTCCACCACGTAGGCCCGAACCCCTTCGTGACCCGGCGTCGCCGGATCCACGCCCAGGAGCTTGTGGTCGTAGTCGTCGAGCTGGCTCGATTGCTTCACCAGGTCGTCGTTGGTGAAATCGCTCCCCATCCACGACTGCAGCATCATCGACGGTGGAATGCGCATGGTGCGCTCGACCCGCGCGACGTACATCCAGAGGTTGGGCCGCTTCATCAGGAAGCCGTTGCCCTCGTCCTTGGCCGGCGCCAGGATGCGGATGAAGGAGCGCTTGCCCAGGCGGTCGTCCCAGCTCTGCAGGCGCACCACCCGCGGCGTCGGCAGCCTGGGCGACACCACCGTCATGGTGGCCTCCATGTAGGCGCGGTCGCCGCGCAGCACGTCCTCCTGAAGGCGGGCGATCTCACGGGCGTCGGCCCCCGGCGGCGACGGCTCCAGCTCGGCGCCCGCGGGCGCCGGCATCAGCAGGACCAGTACGAGCAGCAGCTTCCTCATGCGGCAATTCCTCGTGCAAAGACGTCCCACGACACCCGCCAGTGCCGGACGGGCTCGAATTCGGGATCCACCAAGGCCTGAAGCAGCAGCCCCTCCATCCCGGCGGTGAGCGCGGCGGCCAGGCTCTCGGGTTCGAGGTCGCGGATTTCGCCCGATTCGATGCCCCGACGGATCCAGGTGCAGAGCTCGCGGCGCGACACGCGGTAGATCTCGGCGAAGAGGTCCTGCACCTCTCGGTGCACCACGAACTCCGCCCAGGCCCGCAGCAGCGCCGCCTGACCCGCGATGTGCTCCAGGGAGAGCTCACCGATGCGGCCCAACAGGGCGATCACGCTGCCGTCCCCTCCGCCGGCCCCTCCGCCGGCCCGGAAGGCGTCCGCTTCGCGCTCCCAGGCCTGGAAGAGCTCCAGCGTGTAGGCGGCGAGCAGCCCGGCGAAGACCTGGGCCTTGCTCTTGAAGTGCCAGTACAGGCTGCCCTTGGAGAGGCCCGCCTCGCGCGCCAGGTCGTCCATGGTGGCCTCGTGGTAGCCCTTCTCCGAGAAGCAGCGCAGGGCCGCCTCCAGGATCTGCGCTCGCCGGGCCTCGGGGCTTGCGCGGCGGCGGGATCGACTGGAAATCGGCTTCTCAGACAAGGACTTGACACTCCATACTGACTAGTCAGTCTAGTGCGCATTCGCGGCGTCGGCAAGGCCCGGGACATTTCGGATAAGGTGACCGAGGAGGCGCGCCCCGATGAGCGAGCGCTTCACCGACCCGGCCTACCTGGCGGAGCAGTACGGCGATGCCGAGCGCCTGCGCATCCGCCTCGAGACCCACGCGCGCTACAGCGAGAACCGGGGGCACTTCTTCGACTTCCTGCTGGGCCACCTGGAAGCCCGCCCCGACCTGGTGCTGCTGGACGTAGGCTGCGGGCACGGCGCGCAGCACGTGCGCCTTCGCCAGCAGCGCATGCGCATCGTCGGGCTGGACCGCTCCCCCGGAATGCTGGCCGAAGCGCGCGCGCAGGCGCGCGAAGCCCGGCTGGACGTGCGTCTGTGCCGCGGCGACGCGGAACGGATCCCCTTGGGCGATGCCTCGGTACAGCGGGTGATGGCAAATCACATGCTCTACCACGTGCCCGACCGGCGCGCGGCGCTGCGCGAGATGCGCCGAGTCATGGCACCGGGCGGCCGCATCGTGCTGGGCACCAACGCGGCGGACAACGGCCGGCGGCTGATCGCGCTCCACAACGCCTTGGCCGCCAAGCTGGGCTACGAGGTTCCGCCCACGCTCTACGACCGCTTCAACCTGGGCCACCTGTCCCGGGTCCAGGAGATCTTCCCGACGGCGAAGCTCAAGGTGCGCCACGACGCCTTCGTCTTCCCCGACGCACCATCGGCGATCCGCTACTACGCCAGCGCGCTTCTGGACCACGTGGAGCCGCGCCCGGCCGACGACGGCCACCGCCACGCGCTGCTCCAGCTCATGGTCCCGGAGATCCAGACGATCATCGACACCGAGGGCGTCTTCCGCGTGCCGAAGAACGCCGGCTGCTTCGTGGCCGAGATCTAGGCGCCGGAGCCCACCACCCGCTCGAGGTACTTCTTCACGTACTTGCCGAGTACGTCGGCCTCGAGGTTCACCGGGTCTCCCGGCTTGCGCTCGCCCAGGGTGGTGACCGCCAGCGTGTG
>JAFDET010000237.1 GCA_019310195.1 Deltaproteobacteria bacterium | reverse complement strand
GTCCAGCCCGCTCGCCTGATGGTTTGAGCCACCCATGAGCCGTGGCACCTTCGAGGCGCCGAAGGCGGCAGGGGGCAAGCCTGAATGAGTCGGCCGTGGGAGGTGCTGGAGCGCATCGAGACCCGGGACGGCGTCCTCGAGCTGCGGCGGCGGGGGGATCGGGACTTCCTGATCAGCATCGACGGCCGTGTGCTGATGACCAGCGCCACCAGTCGTTCGGAGCAGGTGCTGGGCGCGGAGGCGAGCCGGGCTCTCGGCGGGCGCGCGGGCGCAGAGGTGCTGGTCAGCGGGCTGGGCATGGGAATCACCCTGCGCGCGGCCCTCGACGGGCTGCCGGCGTCCGCCCGGGTAACCGTGGCGGAGATCAACCCGGATGTAGTGCGCTGGTGTCGGGGGCCCCTCGCCGGCTTGACCGACGCGGCGCTGGATGACCCCCGGGTCCGGGTCGAGGTCGGGGACGTGGCGGAGATCATCGCCGACGCTGCCCTGGGTCGGCGCGAACGCTTCGACGCGATCGTGCTCGACCTGTACTGCGGCCCCGAGCGTGGCCGGCGCCGCAACGAGGATCCCTTCTTCGGCCGACGCGCCCTGCAGCGAACTCACCAGGCGCTGGCGGCGGACGGCGTCTTCGCGCTGTGGGCCGAGGCAACCGACGCCAGCTTCGAGAAGCGGCTCGGCCGGGCGGGCTTCGCGTTCGAGCGACGGCGCCCTCCCGGAGGAGGACTTCGCCACGCCGTCTACCTGGCTCGTCCCAAGTCGGCCCGCCGGCCCGGCAGCGCATAGATTCTCGGATCCCGCTTCACCCCAGAGGCGCCGCAGGTCAGGCGGACAGCTCGCCGACGGCGCGCCAGGCCTGGTCGATGGCGCAGTCGAGATAGGCCCTCGCGCCCGCGTCGGAGTTGGCGATGGCGATGCGCCCGAAGCGCTGTCGCCCGATCTCGTGGGGCGCCTCGCCCGGGCCGTACTCCGGGTCGAACAGGGGGTTCGGGTGGAACGCGTATCCGTGGGGCCAGCGGTTCACCGCAATCCCTTCGATGTCGCGAGCCGGATCGAAGCCGCCGGCACCGAGCATGCCGCCCAGATGGATGCGAATCTCGCGTTCGATGGTCTCGAACGACGTGGCAAGCATCCGGGAGCGGCCGACGCGAGATTGGTCCCGCGGCTTCAGCCCGGGGTGAACCATAGTCCGGCTCATGTGGAGCACGATGGGATCGTCCGGACCGGCGCTGAACCCGTACCCGCCCAGGCTCACCGGGAAGTCCAGCATGGAGAGCCGGTGCCAGCTGCCCGGGCAGTGTGCAAGCGCGAGGCCCAGCTCCTGGAAGGGGCGCCAGTTGCGCAGCAACACGTTGGTGTAGACGAGGGGGATCTTCACCAGCGACCCGAGCGCCGCCTTCTGCGCATCCGGAAGCTCAGGGCACAGCAAGGGAACGACCCGGTTGTAGCAGGCGAGGATCACGCGCCGAGCGCGAACCCGCTCGGTGCGCCCGGCACGCACGTAGGTAACGGCGACGCGCTCTGCGGATCGCGGGGCCCCCTCGTGCTCCACCCGCACGACCGTGCTGTCGAGCCTCAGCCGCACATCGGCACCTGGGCGATCCAAGCTCTGGTAGTCGAACTCCGCAGTGACGACGTCTTCCATGCTGGAGCCGTCGGCCACAGTCGGGATGAGCCGGCGCACGAGCAGACGCGCGACCGACGCGTTTCCGTCCGGGAAGTGATAGACGTAGGGCTCGAGAGCGAGGGAGATGCCGCGCCGGATCAGGCCTTCGAAGTCGCCCAGGCTGGTGGATCCGAGCCCGGGCAGGCCGAAGCCCAGCGCTTCGAGGGCCGGAACCGCATCGATTCCGTGCCCGAAGTACCCGCTGGGCACGTCCTGGAGCAGAGCGATCACCTCCGGCTGCTCGACCCCGAGGTCCTTGGTCAGGAAGTCCCGGTACGAGATCGACTGCAGGTAGCCGGGCTCGCGGAAGATCGACTGGTCCTGGAGCCGATCGTCGGAGGCGCTGATGAGCCGTTGCAGTTCGCGCCTCGCCGGCTCGGACAGGGGCATCTCGGCGATCGCGTCCTCGATCGGTACGCCGGACCGGGCAACGGGCAGGAAAGCGGAGGGGTCCATGAAATCCGTCCGCACCAGTCGGTCGGTTCCGTAGGTCGCCCGGTCGAAGTAGACGCCGGGCGCCAGACCGTGGCGCCGGTAGAAGCCCTGGTCGTAGGCGTCTTCCAGGCGCGCCGTCTCCACGCCGATCCTGGTCAGGAGCCCCTGGGCCACGTCGCTGTACGCCCCCGGCGCCTCGAGCGACTGGCTGCCGCCGTACCCGAGGATCGTGCGGCCGTTCCACTCGAACTCGTTGCGCTTGGCGTGGCCGCCGAAGTCGTCGTGGTTCTCGAGCAGCAGCACCCGCGCGCCCGGGTGCTGCTCGCGGTAGAAGAAGGCGGCCGCCAGACCACTGACGCCCGCGCCCACCACCACCAGGTCGTACTCGCCGGCGTCGGGCTCGGCGACCGGGCCCCAGTCCGTGCGTTTCTCGTGCCCCATCTGGTGCGCCGTCTCGAAGGAGCCCGCATGACTCCCGCGCGGCCCGAGGCGCGACGGCGGATAGGCGATCCGGTCGAACGGCGCTCCAGCCTTGCCGACCGGGCCGGCCGGCGGCGGACTCTGCTCCTGCGAGCAGCCGGGCGCGAGCGCGGCACCCGCCACGAGGCTGCCGACGGCCCCGTGCAGGAAGTCCCGCCGCGAGATCTTCCGGCCCATCCCGAGGTCGCGGTCTCTGGCTTGCACCCCTGGATGTATATCACCAGCCGGGGCGGTCACCTCACGGAGAAGCGGCGCAGCGGCGAGGGCGCCAGGCATAGCGCTCCAGGTCGATGCGGCCGCGCAGGTCGAAGCGCACGCCTTCGCGCTCCAGAAGCTGGCGCTGGATCGACTCGGCGTGGGGCTCGGCGCGGGTGCTGACCTCGCCCCGGGCGTTCACCACCCGCTGCCAGGGCACGTCCTCCCCCTCGCCCAGTGCGTGCAGCGCGTAGCCCACCTGGCGCGCGTGCCCAGCCATGCCGGCCAGCTTCGCCACCTGTCCGTAGGTGGCCACCCGGCCGCGCGGAATCCGGCGCACGACCGCGTGGATGCGCAGCCAGCGCGGATGGCGGACGCTCACGCGTCCCGGGGCTCGAGCACGACTTCGGTCTTCACCGAGTTGGCGATGAAGCACTCGCGGTGGGCGATCTCGTGCATGCGCTCCAGCTCCTCTGCCGACGGACCGCGCTCGCCTCCGAAGACCACGCGCGGGCGCAGCACCACGCGCGTGACCGCGAGCTTCCCGTCCTCGTTCTTCTCCATCACGCCCGACGCGTCGTCCTCGTAGGAGTCCACCACCAGGCGCTTGCGCGCCGCCACGGCCAGGAACGTCAGCATGTGACAGCTGGCCAGGGCGCCCACCAGGGCCTCCTCGGGATTCGGAAGCTCCTCGCGCCCGCGGAACTGGGGCGCCGCCGACGCCTCCAGGGAGGCGCCCCCAGCGAAGGTCCAGGTGTGGGTGCGGTCGTACTCCTCGTAGCCAAATCCCGGCGTCTCGCGCTGCCAGGCCACCGTGCAGCGGTGCTCGGACATGCTCAGCCTCCCGCTCCCAAGAGCCCCGAGTGGCGCAACAGGGCCTCGGTGGTGGGCTCTCGGCCCCGAAAGGCCGTGAAGACCTCCATGGGCGACCGGCTGCCGCCGAGGGCCAGCACCGTGTCCCGGTAGCGCCGGCCGGTCTGGCGCAAGGCCTCGTCCTCTGCGAGGCCGGCCTCCTCGAACGCCGCGAAGGCGTCCGCCGAAAGCACCTCGGCCCACTTGTAGCTGTAGTAGCCGGCCGCGTAACCGCCGCCGAAGATGTGGCCGAAGCTGCACAGGAAGCGGTCCTCGGGCAGCGGCGGAATCACCGTGGTTCGCTCAGCGACGCGGCGCTGCACGTCGAAGGGCGACTCGCCGCCTTCCGGGTCGTAGCCGCCGTGCAGCGTCAGGTCCGTCAGCGAGAAGTAGAGCTGCCGCAGCATCACGCTCCCCGCCATGTGGTTGCGCGCCGCGCGGATCTTCTCGAAGAGCGCCTCGGGAAGGGGATCGCCGCTCTCCACGTGACCGGAGATGCCGCGCACCACATCCCGCTCGTACAGCCAGTTCTCCATGAACTGGCTGGGGAGCTCCACCGCGTCCCACTCCACGTTGCGGATTCCGGCGGCCAGGCCGTACTCCACCCGGGTGAGCATGTGCTGGAGGCCGTGGCCGAACTCGTGGAAGAGGGTCTCGGCCTCCCCGAAGCTCATCAGCGAGGGCTTACCGTCCGTGGGCGGGGCCTGGTTGCACACCAGGTAGGCCACCGGCAGCCGCACGCCACCGGGCGTCGGCGCCAGCAGACGGCTGCGCCCCACGCACTCGTCCATCCACGCACCACCGCGCTTCTCGCCCGGGCGGCTGTAGGGATCCAGGAAGAAAGCGGCGATGGGCTCGCCGGCGGCGGCGCAGACCCGGAAGAAACGCACGTCGGCGTGCCAGACCGCCGCCTCGCCATCGGCGGCCGTGATCGTCACGTCGAAGAGCCGGTTCGCCAGGGCGAAGAGCCCCTCCAGCACCTTGGGGAACGGGAACCAGGGGCGCAGCTCCTCGTCACTGTAGGCGTAGCGGCTCTCGCGCAGGCGCTCGGACCAGAAGGCCACGTCCCAGAGCGCGAAGTCCTCGGCCTCCAGCGCGCCCTGCTCGCGCGCCAGGGAGCGCAGCTCGGCCAGCTCGGCGCGCGCCGGCTCCAGGGACGCGCCGCGCAGCTCCTCCAGCAGACCCTCCACCGCGGAGACGTCCGGGGCCATCTTGGTGGACAACGAGACCTCGACGAAGTCGGCGAAGCCGAGCAGCTTCGCCTCCTCGCGGCGCAGGGTCAGGATCTTCCGGATGATGGGAACGTTGTCCAGCTCGCCCGACGACGCGCGGCTGACGTAGGCGCGATAGAGCGTCTCGCGCAGGTCCCGGCGTCGCGCGTGCTCCATGAAGGGGATGAAGCAGGGCGCGTCCAGGCCGATCCCCAGGCCGATCCGCCAGGGCCCGGCCTCGGCGCTGGCCTGCTCCTCGCCGGCCTCGCGCGCCAGCTGGGCGCCCAGCTGCAGCAGACTCTCCGGCAGGCCCTCTGCCTCAGCGGTGCTGCGCAGGGTGAGGGCGAAGGCCTTGGTGGCATCGAGCACGTGGTTGTTGAAGTGCGTCGCCAGCTCCGCCAGCTCGAGCTGGATGGCGTTGAAGCGCTCGCGCGCCTCGCCCTCGAGCCCCACGCCCGCTAGCCGCGCGTCGCGCAGCAACGACTCCACGATGCGGTGCTGGGCCGGGTCCAGTGCGCTCCAGCCCGAGCCTTCGCGCAGCGTGCGCAGGGCGTCGTAGAGGGGCCGGCTCTGGCCCATGCGGATCCCCAGCGTGACCACGCGGGGCTGAACGGCTTCGTGGGCCTCGCGCAGAGCATCGCTGTTCTTCACGCCCATCAGGTGGCCGACGACGCCCCAGGCG
>JAFDET010000236.1 GCA_019310195.1 Deltaproteobacteria bacterium | reverse complement strand
AACTGGACGTCACCAGCATCACCATCGAGTTCTGGGCGCGCACCCAGGAGAGCGTGGCCACGCCGTTTCGCTTCACGTCGGGCGGGCTCGACGGCGTCGTCATCACCGACCCCAACAGCCTGGACGTGACGTGGCACGTGGATGTGGCCGGGACGCCGACGGCGTTCTCCATGACGAATCTGGACAACATGGATACTAGCTGGAGCCATTACGCGTTCAGCTACGACGAGGTCTCGGGGGTCGCCACCTTCTACGTCGACGGCATCGCGGTCCAGAGCTTCGATGGGCCGGACAACAGCGCGCTGGTCCTGGTCCCCGGCACACCGATCGAGCTGGGCGTGCTGATGGACTTCGCCAGCGCCAACCAGGGCACGCTCGACGAGGTGCGAATCGACGGGACCGTCGTGCCGTCCGGGGACTTCCTGCTGCCCGAGCCGGGCGCGGCCCTGCTGCTGCTGGCTGCCGTGCCGCTGCTGGAGTTCCGTCGCCGTAGCTAGTCGGCTTCGGGAGCGAGGTCGCCGGCGTCTGCTTCCGGTTCAGGCTCGTCGGTTTCTTCGGGCGTCTCGGCGTCATCGGAGTCCGCTTCGGGCGGCTGCGGGTCGTAGAAGAGCGAGCCCACGCCGACCTCCAGACCCAGGATCGACACGCGGGCGCCGACGATGCCCACGCCCACTCCGAACAGGGGCCAGATGTCCACCGAGACCAACTCGCCGTCGCGCTGGGTTCCGCGCAGCACGCCGATGTTCACGTGGGACGAGCCGCGGGCGGGCGGACCGGCGGCCACGTGGGCTCGGATCGGGCCGTCCATGCGGATCAGCGCGGCGCCGGGGCCGTTGCCGGCCTTGATGCTGAGGCAGCCCGCGAGCGGCAGGGCGAGGAGCACGGCCGCGGCGGGAGTCCGGATGCGCATGGGAACCTCCGTGTGGGTGAGTTCCCTGTTCCGGTGCAAGGCCGGTGCCACGCGTGAGGTGCAACGAGAAGCGCCCCGAGCCCTTCCGGGTTTCCGGAGGGTTTCCGGAGGGCCCGGGGCGCTGCAGTCGTTCGGCGACACGTGCAGTCGCCGGCCTGCGCAGACGCTCGCCTGCGCCCCTACTGGGCGGCCTTGAGCCGCTCCTCCAGGGCAGACAGCTCGTCCTCCAGCGCCTGGGGCATGTGGCTGCCGAAGGTGGCGTAGTAGTCGCGGATCTTGGGGATCTCGTCGAGCCAGCCTTCCACCTTCACCGAGAGCAGCTCCTCCATGTCCTCCTTCGAGACGCCGATGCCCTCCAGGTCCAAGGCGCCGTCGGCGGGAAGGTTCCCGATCGGGGTCTCCACGGCCTTGGCCGTGCCTTCGAGGCGTTCGAAGATCCACTTCAGCACGCGGCTGTTCTCCCCGAATCCGGGCCAGAGGAAGTCGCCGCCGTCGCTCTTCCGGAACCAGTTGACGTAGTAGATCTTCGGAAGCCGTGCGCCTTGCCGCTTCCCCATCGAGAGCCAGTGGGCCCAGTAGTCGGCCATGTTGTACCCGCAGAAGGGCAGCATGGCCATCGGGTCACGGCGCAGATCGCCCACCTTGCCCGCCGCCGCCGCCGTCTTCTCGCTGGCGATGATGGAGCCCAGGAAGGTGCCGTGGTTCCAGTCCCGGCCCTCGTTCACCAGCGGCACCACCGTGGCCCGGCGGCCGCCGAAGAGGATGGCGTCGATGGGCACGCCCACGGGGTCCTCCCACTCCGGCGCCATCACCGGGCACTGGCTTGCGCGCGCGGTGAAGCGCGCGTTCGGGTGGGCGGAGGGGGTCTCGCTCTCGGGCGTCCAAGCCTTGCCATGCCAGTCGGTCAGGCGGGCCGGGGTCTCGTCGGTCATGCCCTCCCACCACACGTCGCCGTCTTCGGTGAGCGCGCAGTTGGTGAAGAGTGCGTTCTCGGTGAAGCTGCGCATGGCGTTGGCGTTGGAGTCCATGCTGGTGCCCGGCGCAACCCCGAAGAAGCCCGCCTCCGGGTTGATGGCGTAGAGCCGCCCGTCCTCGTGGAACTTCATCCAGCAGATGTCGTCGCCGACGCACTCCACCTTCCAGCCGGGGACGGTGCACTCGAGCATGGCCAGGTTGGTCTTGCCGCAGGCGCTGGGGAAGGCGCCGGCGATGTAGCGGCTCTGTCCCTGGGGTGACGTGATCTTCAGGATGAGCATGTGCTCGGCCAGCCAGCCCTCGTCGCGGGCCATCACCGAGGCGATGCGCAGGGCGAAGCACTTCTTGCCGAGCAGTGCGTTTCCACCGTAACCGGAGCCGTAGGACCAGATCTCGCGGGTCTCGGGGAAGTGGACGATGTACTTGTTCTCTCCGTTGCACGGCCAGGCCACGTCGCTCTGGCCCTCGGCCAGGGGATGGCCGACCGAGTGCATGCAGGGCACGAAGGCGCCGTCGCCCAGCACGTTGAGCACGCGGTCGCCTACGCGCGTCATGATGTGCATGCTGGCCACCACGTAGGGCGAGTCGGTGAGCTGCACGCCGATGTGGGCGATGCGCGAGCCGATGGGGCCCATGCTGAAGGGGATCACGTACAGGGTGCGGCCCTTCATGCAGCCCGTGAAGAGCCCGTTCAGGGTGGCGCGCATCTCCTGGGGATCGGTCCAGTTGTTCGTCGGGCCTGCGTCTTCCACCTTCTCGGAGCAGATGTAGGTGCGGTCCTCGACCCGGGCCACGTCCGCGGGATCCGACCAAGCCAGGTAGCTGTTGGGGCGCTTGGCGTCGGACAGGCGCTTGAAGGTCCCGCTCTCCACCAGCAGGCTACACATGGCGTCGAACTCCCCGGCGGAACCGTCGCACCAGTGCACGCCGTCGGGCTGGCAGAGCTGCGTCATCTGCTCGACCCACTTGATCAGCTTCTGGTTGCTCGTCCTCGGCTGTCCCATATCACGATTCCCCAGCGATTTCAGAAGGTTGCTGGCCCAGACGGGCTCCCCCGGGGCGCTCCCGGGAGCCGCGAAAGATACCACTTGGATGGGGGATCTGCTGTCGGCTCAGAGACGCCAGCGGCCCTGGCGGATGGCTTCGAGGATCTCGGCGTCGAGCCGGACGTAGTCCTTGGCGCGATCGTCCCGCACGTAGACCGGGTCGTCGATGCGCTCCAGGTCGAAGCCTTCGCGTTGCAGGTCCACCTTGCGCAGCTTGAAGGTGCCGGTGAGCTCCGGCCGGCCCAGCGGACGCACGAAGACCGGCGTGGCGTAGGCGGGCAGGCGCTCGGCCGCCCAGGCGAACAGCCCGGGGCCGTCGAAGGCGGCGCCTTCCTGGGGCACATAGGCCAGCATTCCGGCCCGGCCGTCGGCTCCGGCGACCTCTACGCCGTAGACGTTGATCAGGTCGAGGCCCGGACAGCCGGCCAGAAGCTCTGCCACCTCCTGGGTGGAGACGTTCTCGCCCTTCCAGCGGAAAGTGTCGCCGATGCGATCGACGAAGTAGTAGTAGCCTTCCTCGTCCCGCGAGAGCAGGTCGCCGCTGCGGAACCAGGCGTCTCCCTTCTTGAAGACGTCGCGCAGGATCTTGCGCTCCGTGGCCTCGGGTGACGTGTAGCCCTCGAAGCGTCCGGCCATGGAACGCCCGGTACCGATCCGGCCCAGCAGCTCGCCGGGCTCGTCGGTTCCGCACTCGATGCAGAATCCCTCCTCGTTGCGGGGGTGGAGCTCCGTCTCGACGTCGAAGCGCACGATGCGCCCGGTGTTGGCGAACTCGAGCATGGGCGGGAACCAGCCCACGGCGCCCGCCTTCCAGCCCAGGTTCACCATGACGGTGTTGCCTTCGGTCGCGCCGTAGAACTCGATGATCTTGGGGATCCCGAAGCGCTCCTGGAAGGCCGTCCACACGTCGGGGCGCAGGCCGTTGCCGACGATGACGCGGATCGGGTGCTCGCGATCATCGGGGCGCGCGGGCTGGGCCATCAGGTAGCGGCAGAACTCCCCGATGTACTGGAAGCAGGTGGCCCGGTAGCGCCGCACGTCGTCCCAGAAGCGCGACGCGCTGAACTTGCGGCGCAGCGCGATGGTGCCCCCTCCTTCGAGCACGCGGCCCACGGCCGCCACGCCACCGGCAGAGTGGTAGAGGGGCAGCACCACGTAGTCGACGTCGTCCGGTCCGGCCTCGGCGGCCCACGCGAAGCCGTCTCCTGCCAGGAAGAAGCGCGCGTGGCTGATGCGAGCGGCCTTGGGGTTGCCCGTGGTGCCGGAGGTGTAGATGTAGAAGAGGTCGTCGCCGGCGCGCAGCGTCTCGCGAACCGACCAGGGGGGCCGCTCGTCGGATGCGTCCTCCAGCGCTGCCGCCAGATCCAGGCAACCCTCGGGAAGCTTCGTGTCCGGGCCCTCCGGATCCAGGTGGGCCCAGATGCGCAGGTTCTGCGTGACCTCGGCCGAGGCGCCGGCCACCGAGTCCAGCAGCTCGGTCCCCACCACCAGGTGGGCTGCCTGGGACGTGCGCAGGGCGTGATCCAGTGCGGCTCCGCCCAGGTTCGTGTTGATCAGCGCCGACACGATCCCCCGCTTGGCCAGGCCCAGCCAGAGGACCAGGTAGTCGGGCCGGTTCTCCATCAGCAGGGCGACCACGTCGCCCTGCTTCAGCCGCTGGGCCTCGGCCCAGTGGGCGACCCGGTTGGCGGCGGCATCCACCTCGCCCCAGCTGAGGACCTGGTCCTCGTAAAGGACGAACGGCCTGTCGGGATGGTCGTCCGCGTGCTCTTCCAGGCGGTCGGCGACGGTGTAGACGCTGTCGGGCCGATGCTTGAGGAAGATCCCCGGCGCGCTCAACAGGTGGCGGATGCTGCGGAGGCGATCGAGCACCATCGAAACACGCTACCACGGTGGGGCCGAACGCGTGCAGCGGACCGTTGGGCCGCTGCTCCGTTCGCGGTCTACACCTGGGACCCGTCGGCGGTCCGTGGCGCGTGCTGGAAGGCGTGGGCATCAAGGTTCAGGATGACACCCGGCGCCCCGTCCTCGAGTTCGCCGCCAGCGCCCCCACTGACCTGCATTCATGGACGTCCGCCTAAGAAAGGGGACGGTCCTTAGAAACTAACTACTTCCCGCCTTGAAACTCCGTTTTCGCAGGGCTTATCGGCCCGGCAAGAGGCGGTTGAGTAGAAGATCGTAGGCGATTCGGGCCCGACCATGCACGGCGGAGGTCTTCCGG
>JAFDET010000235.1 GCA_019310195.1 Deltaproteobacteria bacterium | reverse complement strand
GTGACGGTGGCGGACGAGCTTCCGCTGATGCCGGTGATCACGGCCGCGCCTGCCGGCGCGGCGGCCAGCAGAAGGACGCCGATCAGCGCGCCGATGCAGGCGGTCCGTCGGCCGATTCGTTGGGGTCGAGCTGCGGATCCCATCCGGAGAGAGCCTCCACGTGACACGCTGTCCATCGACCGGACGGCAGACCCGCATGAGGCGCCAGAACGCTCCAGGGTACAATCTGACGGTGTGTCAATTCGGGCCGCGATCGTCTAGACTGGCGCCTTGCGAGGGAGTGGGACGTGCGCGCACCCAACCCGGATCCGGAAACCCGCAAAGTCAACCTCTTCGACCCGGAAGTTGCGCGCTGCCCGCAGGCGGTCTACACGCGCATGCACACGCAGTGCCCCGTGGCCCGGGCCAGCCTCACCAACTCGCCGGTGATGTCGCGCTACGAGGACGTGATCCAGGCGCTGCGCAACCCGGCGCTCTTCTCGTCCGAGATGGAGCTCCAGATGGCGCTCGGCACCGAGCGGCCCATGATCCCCCAGCAGCTCGACCCGCCGCTGCAGACCCGCTACCGCAAGCTTCTCGATCCGCACTTCTCGCGCCGTAAGATGGCCGCTCTCGAGCCGGACATGCGGCGCTACGCCAACGAGTTGATCGACCGCTTCGTCGAGAACGGCGCCTGCGACTTCGACCCGGACTTTGCGATCCCCTTGCCCTGCACGGTGTTCCTGCGCCTCGCCGGGCTTCCGCTGGAGGATCTGGACCTCTTCTTGGAGCTGAAGAACGGAATCATTCGTCCCCACCTCAAGACGAAGTCCATCGACCTCGAGGTGAACAAGAACGCGCGGGTTGAGTCCGGGCGCCAGATCTACGCGTACTTCGAGCGCGTGGTCGAGGACCGCACCCTGCAGCCGCGCGACGACCTGATGACCCAGCTGGTTCACGCCGAGATCGACGGCGAGAAGCTCTCGCGCAACGACATCCTGGACATCTGCTTTCTGCTGCTTCTGGCAGGCCTGGACACCATCACCGCGACGCTGGGCTGCAACATTGCCTACCTGGCCGCGAACCCGCAGCAGCGCCGGCGGCTGGTCGCGAAGCCGGAGCTGATCCCCAACGCCGTCGAGGAGCTGCTGCGCTGGGAGACACCGGTCACCGGCGTGCCCCGGCTTGCACGCGAGGACTTCAGCATCGGCGGGATCGACGTGAAGGCGGGTGAGCTCGTGACGCTGCTGCTGGGAGCCGCCGATGTGGACGCCGACGAGTTCGACGAGGCCACCCGCGTGGACTTCGAGAGGGCGCGCAACCGGCACCTGGCCTTTGGGGGAGGCCCGCATCGCTGCCTGGGCTCGCACCTGGCTCGGATGGAGCTGCGCGTGGCCATGGAGGAGTGGCACAAGCGCATCCCCGAGTACGCGGTCGCGCCCGGACGTCAGCCCCGCTACAGCCCGGGAATCCGCGAGGTCCTGGAGCTGCCCCTGGTGTGGCCTGCGCCGTGAAGCTGCGCCTCGAGGGCGAGCGCTGCGCGGGCCACGGTCGCTGCTACGAGCTGGCGCCCGACGTGTTCGGCGAGGACGAGCGCGGCCACTGCCGGCTGCTGCGCGAGGACGTGCCGGCGGAGCTGCAGGAGCAGGCGCGCCTGGGCGTCTCGAACTGCCCCGAGCGGGCCATCGAGATCGAGTCGGACTGACGCTTATGGAGGGGGCCCCATGGAGCTCGACGACCTGATCCTCGTAAGCGTGGACGACCACGTGGTCGAGCCGCCGGGCATGTTCGACAACCACCTGTCGCCGGAGTGGAAGGCGCGTGCGCCGCGGGTGGCGCGCAAGAAGGACGGTAGCGACGTCTGGCTCTTCGAAGGCGCGCAGCTTCCGAACATCGGGCTCAACGCGGTGGTCGGCCGCCCCGCCGAGGAGTACGGCATGGAGCCCACCGCCTACGAGCAGATGCGACCGGGCTGCTACGACGTCCACGAGCGCATCCGCGACATGAACGCCAACGGCGTCCTGGCCTCGATCTGCTTCCCGTCCTACCCGGGCTTCAGCGGCAACCTCTTCGCCCGCCAGGAGGACAAGGAGCTCGCGCGGGTGATGCTCCAGGCCTACAACGACTGGCACACCGACGAGTGGTGCGGAGCCTACCCGGGCCGCTTCATTCCCCTGGCGCTGCCGGTGCTGTGGGACGTGGAGCTGGCGGCCGAGGAGGTGCGGCGCATGGCCCGCAAGGGCTGCCATGCGGTCTCCTTCTCCCAGGACCCGCAGCCGCTGGGCTTCCCCAGCCTGCACAGCGAGCACTGGGATCCCTTCTGGAAGGCCTGCGCCGAGGAGGGAACCGTGGTGTGCATCCACATCGGCTCGGGGGCCGGGATGCACTTCACGTCGCCGGATGCGCCGGTGGACGTGATGATTACCACCACGCCCATCAGCATCGTGAACTGCGCCGCGGATCTGCTCTGGTCGCAGGCCCTGAAGAAGTTTCCCGTGAAGGTGGCGCTCTCCGAGGGTGGAATCGGCTGGATTCCGTACTTCCTGGAGCGGGCCGACTACGTCTTCGAGCATCATCACGCCTGGACCCATCAGGAGTTCGGAGGCAAGAAGCCCAGCGAGGTGTTCCGCGAGCACATCCTCACCTGCTTCATCGACGACCCGGTGGGAGTGAAACTGCGCCACGAGGTCGGGCTCGACACGATCCTGTGGGAGTGTGACTACCCCCACTCGGACAGCACCTGGCCGCGCGCTCCGGAGCGGCTGGTGGAGTCCCTGGAGGGCGTGCCCGATGCGGAGATCGCGAAGATCACCCACGAGAACGCCATGCGGGAGTTTCGGCTCGACAGCTTCCGCCAGATCCCCAAGGAGAAGTGCACAGTGGGCGCGCTGCGGGCCCAATCGCCCGACGTGGATCTGGAGGTCCGGAGCATCCGCGGAGGCGCTCCGCCCACGGGCGACCCCAGCCGGCCGGTAACCACCGCCGACGTCACCCAGCAGCTGATGGACGCCTTCTCCACACCGGTGGAGTGAAGCCGTGAGCTTGACCGGCCGATGGGGCTGGGGTAGGTAGACATCGAGATGGACTTCCACGGCGCACAGCTTCTGCTTACCAGCCTCCTGGACCTGCGGCTTCGCAGGGCGGGAGGGGAGTAGGCGCCGCCGGAATTCCAGCGACACGCGAAACCCTCTCCCGCCCGAACCGGCCGGAGAGGGTTTCGTGTTTCTGGACCTGACACGCCATTCGCTCCGCCCGGCCGGGCCAAGGAGCCGACGATGGCCAGCATGCCCGCGACCAAGTACCGACCCTTCCCGGGGGTGGATCTGCCCGACCGCACCTGGCCCGAGCGCGCACTCGAGCGCGCGCCGGTGTGGTGCAGCGTGGATCTGCGGGACGGGAACCAGGCGCTGGTGGAGCCCATGGGCCCCGAGCGCAAGCGGCGGCTCTTCGCGCTGCTGGTGGAGGTGGGCTTCCGCGAGATCGAGGTGGGGTTTCCGGCGGCCTCGGAGGCCGAGTGGGCCTTCCTGCGCGAGCTGATCGAGTCCGGGGGCATCCCGGAGGACGCAACGGTGCAGGTCCTGACCCAGGCGCGGGAGGACCTGATCGAACGCACCTTCGAGGCGATCCGCGGTGCGCCGCGGGCGATCGTGCACCTCTACAACTCCACGTCCGAGCTCCAGCGCCGGGTCGTGTTCGGCATGGACCGGGCCGGCATTGTCGAAGTGGCGGTACGCGGCGCCGAGCAGATCCGCGCGCTGGCGGAGCGCCACGACGGAGAGGTGTGCTTCGAGTACTCGCCCGAGAGCTTCAGTGCGACCGAGCTGGATTTCGCGGTGGAGATCTGCGAGGCCGTGATGGATGTCTGGGAGCCGCTCCCGGGCAGGCCGGTGATCCTGAACCTGCCCAGCACGGTGGAGATGGCGACGCCCAACGTCTACGCCGATCAGGTGGAGTGGTTCGCGCGTCACGTGCGCGATCGCGACGCCCTGGTCCTCTCGCTGCATCCCCACAACGACCGGGGCACGGCGGTGGCGGCCGCGGAGCTTGCGCTGATGGCCGGCGCCGATCGGGTGGAAGGAACGCTCTTCGGCAACGGGGAGCGCACGGGCAACGTGGATCTGGTCACCCTGGCCCTGAATCTCTACACCCAGGGAGTGGATCCCGAGCTGGCGTTCTGGGAGCTGGACCGTGTGGTGGAGGTGGCGGAGCACTGCACGCGCGTTCCCGTCCATCCGCGGCACCCGTACGCCGGCGAGCTGGTCTACACGGCCTTTTCGGGCTCTCACCAGGACGCCATCCGCAAGGGCATGGCGGCCTTGGCCGAGAGCCGCAGCGACCACTGGGAGGTGCCCTACCTGCCCATCGATCCCCAGGATGTGGGGCGCAGCTACGAGGCGGTGATCCGCATCAACAGCCAGTCGGGCAAGGGCGGCGTGGCCTGGGTGATGGAGCAGGACCACGGGCTGCGGCTGCCCCGTGCCGTGCAGGTGGAGTTCGCCCGGGCCGTGCAGGCGCTGGCCGACGAGGCCGGCGGCGAGCTGACGTCCCGGGCCGTGGGCGAGGCCTTCCGGCGCGAGTACCTGGAGCGTGTGGGACCCGTAGCGGTGCTGGGCTACGAGCATCCCCGCGCCGACGACGCGGCCTTTCGCTTCGTGCTGAGGGTGGACGGCCGCGAGCTGCGCGTGCGGGCCGAAGGCACGGGCCCGGTGGAGGCCTTGGCCAGGGCGCTGCGCGAGCTGCGCGGCGTCGCGCTGCGGGTCGTGGACTACAGCGAGCACGCGCTCGGCGAGGGCGCAGGCGCCCGAGCCGCGGCCTTTGTGGAGGCGGAAGGGAACCGCGGGCGCCGCTGCGGCGTCGGAGTGGATGGAGACATCGCGATGGCGTCGCTGAAGGCCTTGGTGAACGCGAGCAACCGGCTGGAGGAGTGCTCATGAGGACGGCTGCGGCCCTGGCCACGGCGTGCGCGCTCCTGGTTGGCCCGTCGGCTGGTGCCAGGAATCGCGGCGCGGACGGGGTGTTCGAGAGCCGTACTTCAAGCCATTTCGAGCTCTTTCAGGATGTGGACATCGACCGCAGCGGGGGGGTGCACGGCTCGGTGCGCTTCGAGCGCGAGGTGCTGGCGGTGCTGGAGCAAGGCTACGACGGGCTGGATCAGTGGCTGGGGCTGCGTCCTCAGCGGCGTCTGT
>JAFDET010000234.1 GCA_019310195.1 Deltaproteobacteria bacterium | reverse complement strand
GGCCCTGCGCCGCGGCGGCAGTCCCGCCCAGCAGGAACGCTGGCTGCCCGCCATCTCCGCCGGGGACGCCATCGGAAGCCTGGCGTTCCAGGAGCCCGGCGTGCGCTGGAGCCCCTACCACGTGGCGACCCGGGCCGAGCCCGTCGACGGAGGCTTCCGGCTCCACGGCCACAAGATCCAGGTGCTCGATGCCGCGGCGGCGGACTTCCTGATCGTCCCGGCGCGAACGACGGGTGAGCCGGGCGACGCCGAGGGCATCGCCCTGTTCCTGGTGGAGTCGGGCGCGGCCGGTCTCGAGATCACGCCCCAGACCCGGGTGGACCAGCGCGGCGCGGGGCTCCTGGCCCTCGACGGCGTGCGTGTCGAGGCTCGACGCGGCCACCGCGGGTCTGTGCGCCGAGATGCTCGGCAGCATGGGCCGCGCCTTCGAGATGACCCTGGAGCATCTCAAGTCACGCCAGCAGTTCGGTGTGCCCATCGGCAGCTTCCAGGGGCTGAAGCACCGCGCCGCGCAGATGTTCATCGAGATCGAGCTGTGCCGGACCACGGTGATGGCTGCGGTTCGCGCCCTGGACGCCGGCGACGACGAGGCGCAGGCCCTGGTGTCCCTGGCCAAGGCGCGCTGCTCCGACGCCGCCATGCTGGTGGCCAACGAGGCTGTGCAGATGTTCGGCGGCGTCGGCATGACCGACGAGTACGACATCGGCTTCTACCTGAAGCGGGCCCGGGCCGCGCAGCTCACATTCGGCGACGCGGCCTGGCACCGGGCGCGCTGGGCGCGGCTGCGGGGCTACTGATGGATCGAACCGAGCGGCTGCTCCGGGCCTGCCGCGGAGAGCCCGTGGACCGCCCGCCGGTGTGGCTCATGCGCCAGGCGGGCCGCTACCTGCCCGAGTACCGGCGCCTGCGCGAGGGCATCTCGTTCCTGGACATGTGCCGCGACGTGGACCGCGCGGTGGAGGTGTCGCTCCAGCCGTTGCAGCTGGTGGGCACCGAGGCGGTGATCTTCTTCTCGGACATCTTCACTCCCATTCTCGGGACGGGCGTCGGCCTCGACTTCTCCCCAGGCCCGGTGGTGGCCGAGCCGATTCGCAGCGCGGAGCAGGTGGCCGAGCTGCGAATCGACGACCCGCGCGAGTCGGTGCCCTTCGTGTTCGAGATCCTGCGCCGCCTGCGCGGTGAGCTGGAGCCGCAGCGCGTGCCGCTGCTGGGCTTCGCCGGTGCGCCCTTTACCCTGGCCGCCTATCTCGTGGAAGGGAAGGGCTCGCGCCACTTCTCGACGCTGAAGCGCATGCTGCACCGCGAGCCCGAGGTGCTGCGCGCACTGCTGGCGCGGTTGACGGACCTGACGGTGGACTACCTCAACGCCCAGATCGAGGCCGGCGCGCAGGCGGTGCAACTCTTCGATACCTGGGCGGGGCTGCTCTCCCGCGAGGAGTACCGCGAATGGGCGCTGCCGGCGCACCGCGAGATCGCCGCCAGGCTCGACCGCGCGGCGGCGCCCCTGATCCTGTACGTGAACGACGGTGCCCACGTGGTGGAGGAGATGCTCGAGGCCGGGCCCGACGTGATCTCGTTGGACTGGCGTGTGGACCTGGCGGACGCTGCGCGGCGCGCCGGCTCGCGCGCCAGCGTGCAGGGCAACCTGGACCCGTGCGCGCTCCAGGCGCGGCCCGAGGTCATCGCGGCTGCGGTGCAACGCATGGCGCAGGAGGCCGAACCGGCGCGCGGCCACATCCTGAACCTGGGCCACGGGATCCTGCCCGACACCCCGGTCGAGGGCGTGCGCGCCTTCATCGACGCCGCCCGGCAGCTCGGTTCGCAGTGACCGGCCCCGATGTCGCCGTCGTGGTGGTGGGGGCCGGCGCGGCCGGCCTCGGCGCGGCCCACGCGCTGCGCGCCGACGGCATGGAGCCCCTGGTCCTGGAGGCGGCCGAGCTTCCGGGTGGGGTGATCCGCAGCGAGCGGGTGGGCGACTACCTGGTGGAGCGAGGGCCCAACACGGTGCTGGTCAAGGCGCCCGCCCTGGCGTTGCTGCGGCGGCTGGGCCTGGAGGGCGAGCTGGCGGCGGCGTCGCCCCAGGGCGGGCTGCGCTTCCTGATCCGGGAGGGTCGGCTCGAGCCGCTGCCGACCGGGCTGGTGACGGCCGTGCGCACGCCGCTGCTCTCGGCACGCGGCAAGCTGCGCATGCTGCGCGAGCCCTTCGTGGCCCGCGGCGACGGCTCCGGCGAATCGGTGGACGAGTTCTGCACTCGGCGTCTGGGCCGCGAGGCCAGCGACGCGCTGGTCGGGCCCTTCCTGACCGGGATCTACGCCGGCGACGAGCGCGAGCTGGGCGCCGAGGCGGTCTTCCCCAGCCTGGTGGGCTTCGAGCGCCAGCGCGGCTCCATCGTGCGCGGAGCGCTGGCGTCGCGGCGTGGGGGCGACCAGCCCAAGGGGCTGCGCGGAAGCTACTCGGGCGTCAGCGGGCTGGGCTGTATCGCCGAGGGCCTGGGCCGCGGTCTGGGCGAGGCGCTCGAGTGCGACGCGCGCGTGAACGGGCTGGCTCGTGACGGCGACACCTGGCGCGTCTCGGTAGAGGGCGCGAGCGGTCAGCGCGAGATCCGCGCGGGCGCGGTGGTCCTGGCGCTGCCGGCGCAGCCCGCGGCGCAGCTGCTGCGTCCGCTGGACCCGGAGCTGGCGGACGACGTCGGCGGCATCGCCTACGCGCCGATCGTCTCGATCTCGCTCGGCATCGATCCGAAGGACGCCCGCGAAGCGATCCGGGGCTTCGGCTTCCTGGTGCCGCGCCGGGAGAACCTCAAGGTGCTCGGCTGTCTATTCCTGTCGCAGCTCTTCCCCGGGCGCGCGCCCGCCGGTCGCGAGCTGTTGACCTCCATGCTGGGAGGCGTGCGCTGGCGAGAAGCCGTGGATCAGCCCGACGATATCCTGCTGGAGGCTCTGCATCGCGACCTGGAGCGGACCCTGGGCCTGCGCGGCGCCGGCGAGACGCTGGCCATCACGCGCTGGCCCCACGCCGTGCCCCAGCCGGGCCGCGATCACGTGGGCCGCATCGCCCGGGTGCGGAAGCGCGCCGCGCAGCTGGGTGGCTTGGCCTTGGCTGGCGCCTGGCTCGACGGCGTAGGCGTCCCCGACGCCCTCGCCTCCGGCCTCCCCGCCGCCGCCGCCCTCAAGTAGGCAGTCTGCATTCGTGCATTCGGGTGCATTCGGGGACGTTCCTGCACAACTGCACTGAGTACCACTCCTGCGTTCGGGGACGTTCCTGCATAACTGCATCGAGTACCACTCCTGGGTCTAGGACTGACCCTGCGTGCAGTTATGCAGGAACGTCCCTCTGTGCAGGAGTGGTACTCGGTGCAGTCAGCCAGCCGGCGAGGGTGTCTACCCAGGTGGGGTGGTCGTTGACGCAGGGGACCAGGCGCAGGTCTTCGCCGCCCAGCTCGGTCCACTGTTCTTGGGCGCGGATGCCGATCTCCTCCAGGGTCTCCAGGCAGTCGGCGACGAAGGACGGGCACACGACCGCCAGCTTCGACACGCCACGGGCTCGGAGCTCGGGCAGCAGCCTGTCGGTCTGCGGCGCGATCCAGGCGGTGCGTCCCAGGCGGGACTGGAACGCGCTGGTGTGTGCATCGGACGCGAGTCCCAGCTCGGTTGCCAGGGCGCGGGTGGTTGCGAAGCACTGAGCGCGGTAGCAGAAGCGATTGGCGGTGCCCACGGCCGAGCAGCACGCGTCATCGAGTCGGCACGCGCCGACGCTATCCGAGCGGCGAATGTGGCTCTCGGGCAGCCCGTGGTAGCTGAACAAGACGAAGTCAGGCCGGGCTTCTTCCAGCACGGGCCTCGCCACCGCCGCGGCCGCACCGATGAACCCCGGGTCGTCGTAGAAGGGCCCCAGCACCTCCAGGTCGGGAACGTTCCAGCGCCGCCCGGCCAGCGCGTACACCCGCGCCACGGCGGAGCCCGAGCTGGAGGATGCGCTGTGCGGGAACAGCGGCACCACGCGGATCCGGCCCACGTCTTCGGCCAACAACGCCTCCAACCCGTCGGCGATGGACGGCTCGCCGTAGCGCATGGCCAGCACGACGCGGTGGCCGTCGCCCAGGCGTTTGCTCAGGGCTTCGGCCAGGGCGCGCCCATGCACCACCAGGGGCGATCCCTCCGGCGTCCAGATGGAGGCGTACTGGCGCGCAGAGCGCCGCGGTCGGAACGGCAGGATCACGGCCCGCAGCAGCAGCCAGCGCAGCGGCGTGGGCATGTCCAGCACCCGGGGGTCGGAGAGGAACTCCTTCAGGTAGCGGCGCACGTCGGCCGGCCGGGGGCTCGCCGGGGATCCCAGGTTGACCAGCAGCACGCCGTCCGGTCGCGAATGCGCAGTCACGTGGCAAAGATGGCACACGAAGCGGCCGCTGCCCCTTCCGATCAAGGGTTTTCACCCCATCGGGTGCCGGTCGGTCGGCGGGTCGTGCGACTCTAGCCGAGCCGGTGGCCGGGGCGGTGCAGGCCGCCGTAGACGAGCGACACACCGAAGTACCAGGCGGGGAAGAGCAGCGAGATCCAGGTGAGCGCATACGAGGCGGGCGCCTCGGGCCGCAGGCAGGCCAGCGCCAGCGCGATGATCCAGACCCCCGAGCCCGCGACGGTGCTCCGTTTCAATACGGGGCTCTGGCTGGGGTACACGTACTTGAGCGGCACGAACACCAGCACCGAGAACCCCAGCACCACCAGCGTTCCGGTCTGCGCGGACACGTCGAACAGCCAGGCGTAGATGGCGATCACGTTCCAGTAGGACGGGAAGCCCAGGAAGAAGCCGTCCTCGGTCTTGGCGTCGGTCTGGGAGAAGCCGTAGGCGCTGGCCAGCGCGGGAACCGCCGCCCACCACACCGACCAGAGCTGGCCCGCCGCCGCCATGAAGACCAGGGCCACGATGACGTAGTTGAGGAAGTCCACCATGTCGTCCAGGCGGCGGCCGTCGATGTTCGGCAGCACCTCCTTGACGCGCACGGCCCGCGCCAGCGTGCCGTCCACCGAGTCGACGGCCAGGGCGGCCAGGATCCAGATCGCTGCGGCGGAGAACTCGCCCGCGCCGATGGCCACCAGCGCCAGCACTCCCATCACGGCGCCCGTGGCGGTGAGCAGGTGCACGCTCCACGCCGCCAGGGTGGAGCGGGTCGGCGCCGCGTGAGTGTCGGGGCCGTTCATCGCGCGGCGCAGCATACCAGAGCTGCTACCCTCCGGTCCCGGAGACCCGATGCCCTACGACTCTTCACCGTATCGTGACGCCCGGCGCCAGCTCGAGGTCCTGCGCCAGGGGAGCGACAGCTTCCAGACCACCCGCGTGGACGCGGTGCTCAACTGGAGCCGCAAGTACTCCATGTTCCTGTACCCGTTCGTGACGGCGTGCTGCGGTACGACCTGGATCGCTTCGGCACCGCGCTGCCGCGCTTCTCGCCGCGGCAGGCGGACCTGCTGATGGTGGTGGGCACCATCACCCATCGACAGGCTCCCATCCTGAAGAAGGTCTACGACCAGATGGCGGAGCCCAAGTGGGTGATGGCCTTCGGCGCCTGCACCTGCTCCGGCGGTCCTTACAACAACTACGCGGTGGTGCAGGGCATCGACACCATCATCCCCGTAGACATCTACGTCCCGGGCTGTCCGCCCCGGCCCGAGGCCGTGCTCGACGGCATCATCAAGCTCCAGGAGCGGGTCCAGGTGGAGAAGGTCCCCAGCGACGGTCGCCACCGCGAGACCTCCGACCTCCGGCTCGAGGTGGTGGAGAGGCCCGTCGCCTGACCCGGCCGGGCGCCCTGCGCGCCGCCGCTTCCCAAAATGCGCGGGAACGTTGCCGCGCTAACCTAGCCGCGACGCTCGATAAACCCCTTTTGTATTTCGAGCATCGAAAACCTCGAGGGGAGGGCCCAGGTGAGCGCGGAACCGTTCGATCTCGCCGTGATCGGTGCTGGCCCGGGGGGCTATGTCGCCGCGATTCGCGCCGCTCAGCTCGGCATGAACGTGGCCGTCATCGAGGAGGACCGCCCCGGAGGCGTCTGCCTCAACTGGGGCTGCATCCCGTCCAAGGCGCTGCTCACCGGGGCGGAGCTGGTGGAGACGCTGCGTGCGCACGGCGACACCTTCGGCGTGTCGGCGGAGGGCCTCACGCTGGACTACGCCAAGGTCCAGGCGCACAGCCGCAAGGTCTCGGAGCGCCTGTGCAAGGGCGTGCAGGGGCTGCTGAAGAAGAACAAGATCACCCTCGTTGCCGGTCGTGGCCGCATCGCCGGGCCCGGCGTGGTGCACGTGGAAGGCGAGAAGGCCGTCGACGTGGCGGCGAAGCGCATCCTGTTGGCGACCGGCTCGTCGGAGCTGGTGCCCAAGGGTGTGGAGGTGGACGGCGAGCGCGTGATGACCTCGCGCGAGGCGCTGGCATCCAAGAGCGCGCCCCAGCGTGTGGTGATCATCGGCGCCGGGGCCGTGGGCGTGGAGTTCGCCTACATCTGGAAGAACTACGGTGCCGAGGTGGTCGTCGTCGAGATGGCGGACCAGATGCTCCCCGGTGCGGACAAGGACGTGGCCGCCGCGTTGCAGCGCGAGTTCCGGCGCAAGAAGATCGACGTCAAGCTCGGCACCCGCTTCGAGGAGCTGAAGCTGGACGGGGATCTCGTGCGGATCGGCCTGGCGGGCGGTGACTCGGGAGGCGAGCTGGAGGCGGACCGGGTTCTCCTGGCCCTGGGGCGCCGACCCCTTTCCGCGGATCTGGGACTGGAGACCGCCGGCGTCGAGACCGACGACAAGGGCTTCGTGAAGGTGAACGCGCAGCTGCGCACCAGTGCTGAACAAGTTTGGGCCATCGGCGACCTCGTGGGTGCGCCGCTCCTGGCACACAAGGCATCGGAAGAAGGCATCGCGGCGGCGGAGTGGATGGCCGGCGTAAAGCGGCCGCCGCTGGATCACGAGAAGATCCCCGGCTGCATCTACGCCCAGCCCCAGGTGGCCTGGATCGGGTTGACCGAGGCCCAGGCCCGCGAGCGCCACGGCGACGTGCGCGTGGGCAGCTTCCCCTTCACCGCCTCGGGCAAGGCCATCGCGTCGGCCCACTCGGCCGGCTTCGTGAAGATCGTGGCGGAGCCCAAGTACGGCGAGATCGTGGGCGCCCACCTGGTGGGAGCCGGCGCCACGGAGCTGGTGGCCGAGATCGGCCTGGCCATGACCCTGGAGTGCACCACCTCGGAGATCGCCGGGACGACCCATGCCCATCCCACGCTCTCCGAGGCGATCCACGAGGCCGCCCTGCTGGCCGAGGGTCGCGGCATCAACTTCTAGCGCGGACGCGCGCGGAGCGGAGATCCCATGGCGACGATTGGAGTCGAGCTGCCGGCCCTCGGCGAGAGCGTGGTGGAAGGCACCGTCTCCCGCTGGCTCGTGAAGGAGGGCGACGCGGTCACGCGCGACCAGCCCCTGGTGGAGGTCACCACCGACAAGGTGGACGCGGAGATCCCGTCGCCGTCGGCCGGGGTCGTCGTCAAGATCCTGGTGCCCGAGGGTGAAACCGTCGACGTGGGCGCCGTGCTGGCCCAGATCGACAGCGACGCCGAGGCTGCGGCCGGAGCGCCGGCGCCCGAGGCGAAGGCCGCGGCAGCGGCCGAAGCACCCGCGGCGGAAACGCCCGCGGCCGAGCCCGCCGCCGCGAAGCCCGCTCCGGCCGCGCCTGCCGACGAGCCGCGTGCCACGCCGGTGGCCCGCAAGCTGGCCGAGGAGCAGGACGTGGACCTGGCCGGCGTGCAGGGCACCGGCGTCGCCG
>JAFDET010000029.1 GCA_019310195.1 Deltaproteobacteria bacterium | reverse complement strand
CGGTCTGGGGCTTGCTGCGAGCGCCGGCCGCGATGCGCTTCAGCGGCGGAGGCTTGTTGATTGGTGGATGGGAACCAGGAGCGGCGAGGCGCCTGCCTGCTCGCAATCGGTGACGTGCACCTCGGAACGCGGCCGGGGAGCCTGCCCGAGGACCTGGGCGAGTGGGGAGTCGACCCGCGTGAGCTGACACCCGAGGCAGCGCTCGAGGCAGCCGTGGATCGCGCGATCGAGCTCTCCGTCGACGCAGTGCTGTTTTCCGGCGACGTCGTCGAGAGCACCAACGCGCGGTTCGAGGCGATCCGCCCGCTCGAGCGAGCCGTCCAGCAGTTGTCCGATGCGGGGATTCCCGTCCTTGGCGTCGTGGGCAACCACGACGTCGAGGCGCTACCCCGGCTGGCTCGCCTGGTCCACGGGTTCGAGATCCTCGGAGAGGGCGGGCGCTGGGAGTCCCGCGTTGTCGAGACCGGGGGTAGGCCGGCCTTCGAGCTGCTCGGCTGGTCCTTCCCGGAGCCCCAGGTTCACACCAGCCCCCTGGCCAATCTGCTGCGCAACCCGCCCGGGGCGAAGCACGCCGGACTTCCCCGCCTGGGCGTATTGCACGGCGACCTCGGCGCCTCCGGCGGGCCCTACGCCCCATTCACCCGCCGGGAGTTGGATGCAGTGGGGCTCGACGCCTGGCTGCTGGGCCACATCCACAAGCCGTCGCTCGGCTCGAGGCCCGCTGGCCCGGACGCGATTCCGTGCGGCTACCTCGGCTCGCTCGTCGGGCTGGACCCGACGGAGACGGGCCTTCGCGGCCCGTGGCTGATCCAGTTGGGGGCCGCGGGCGAGATCGTTCCGGAGCAGCTCCAGATCGCACGGTTGCGCTGGGAGCTCCTCGAAGTGGCAGTCGGGGAGGAGGAAGATCCGGAAGATCTCGGCGATCGTCTTCTCGACGAAGCCGAACGGCTGGCTCGCAGGATCCGGGAGTCCGGCCATTCGCCCCGCGTCCTCGGCGTGCGCGTGCGCCTGACCGGCCCCGAACAGGGCGCGTGGAGCGGGACGCCCCGCCAGGTGGGCGAGACCGTCGTCTTCATCGGCAAGGTGATCGATGGCCTCGAGCTGGCTCTGGACCTCGCGGACCTGGCCAAGGGTAACGACCCGCCTGCGCTCCTGGCTCGGAAGTTGATCGCTCTCGACGGCGGCGGCGAAGACCGCCGTAGGCTCCTCGATGGGGCGCGCGAAGAACTCGGCGCCGTTGCCACGGAACCCCGCTGGGCTCCCCTCGCCGAGACGCGGGATGCCGCAGATCCGCTGTCGGACGAAGCTCTGGCTGCCTGCCTCAAGCAGGCCGGAACCGTCGCCCTGCACGCTCTCCTCTCGCAGCGCGCGCCGGCGGGGACCGATGCCGGAGGGGACGCGTGAAGCTGCACCGTCTGCACATCGCCCGCCTCCCTGGGATCGACGAGCCCTACACGCTCGAAGACGTGGGCGACGGGTTCCTGCTGGTCGTGGGCCCGAACGGAATCGGCAAGTCGAGCCTGTGCCGTGCGACTCGCGCGCTCCTCTGGGCCGAAGGCGGGTCTGCGGCGCAGGTGAATGTCAGCGCACTCTTCGAACACGAGGGCGAACGCTGGTCGGTGGAGCGCGACGGATCGCGCCACCGTTGGCAGAGAGAGGGAGTCGATTCCGATGCGCCCCCGCTGCCGGCGGCGCATCTTCGCCGCTCGTTCTTCCTCGGGCTGCGCGATCTCCTCGAGGTCTCGAGTGATGCCGGCCAGGACGTCGCTGCCCGGATCCGCCGCGAGATGTCGGGGGGATTCGATCTCGATGATGTCGCGGGGCAGGACTTCTCGGCTGGCGGCCCTCGACTCGGACGCAGCGAACGCAATGCACTGGACAAGAGGGACCGGGAGGTTCGCCAGGCGGAGCAGAGGCAGGAGGAGCTCGGTCGAGACGAGGCTCGCCTCGAGGCGCTCGAAGCGCGCGTGGTCGCCGCGAGGGAGGCCGAACGGCGCCGGGCGATCTACGAGCGGGCCCTCGAGCTCCACGCGCTCCGGGACCAGCAGCTCCAGGCGGAGACCGAGATCGAGGCGCTGCCCGCGGCTCTCCGGCGTCTGGTCGGGCGCGAGCTGGAGCAGTTGGCTGAGCACGAGAGCGATCTGCAGGAGAAGCGGAACCAGCAGCGCCTGCGCACCGAAGAGCTGAACGCGGCTAGAGACGAAGAGGGCTCGGCCGAGCTGGAGGAGCCGCTCGACCAGGCGCTGCTGGAGGCGTGGCACGGGCGGGCGGATCGCCTGGTGGCTTTGGAGGCGGACCTCGAGCGCGCCAACGAGGAGTGGCAAGCGCGGCAGGGCGTTGCCGCTGGAGCCGGCCGGCCCCTGGGTGCCTACGGCGATGCGCCACCGGACATCGACCTGGCTGGGGGCCGCGACCTGTTCGTTTTCCTACGCGAAGCGCGGAAGGAGGAGACGCGTCGCGAGGCCATCGACGAGCGGCTGAGCCTCCTGGCGGACAGGCAGATGTCGGCCGAGGACAACCAGCTGCTCACCCGATTGCGGCTTGGGGTGGAGCCGCTCCGCGGGTGGCTGCGCGCACCGGAGCCGAGCGGAGGCTCGATTGCCGGGCGCCCACGCTGGCGGGTGCTTCTTTTCGTGGCCTGCGTCGTGATCGCTATGGGCGCCGCTCTCTGGGCGTGGGTCCACCCGGCCTTTGCAGCGATCGCAGGTCTGGGAGTAGGGCTCGCCGCCCTGGGCGGGTCCCTGAGACCCGATCCCCTTGCGGCCCAGGCGCGAGAGGTCGCCAGGCGGTCGTACCCCGGAGATCTCGAAGCTCCCGCTGAATGGACGCTGGGCGCGGTGACTGCGCGACTTCGGGCTCTCGAGGGTCAGATCACCGATCTCGAAGCTACCGCCAAGCGCTCGCGCGACCGCGACGTGGAGCGCCAGAACCTCGCGAACCAACGCGCGGCGGAAGAATCCCGTGAGCTCGAGGAGCGGCGCAGCGAGCTGGCAAAGCAGCTCGGTCTCGACGAGATCCCTCCGGATGCAGAGCTCGTCGATGTCGCGCGAGCGCTCGATCAGCTGCGAAGGGCGCGTGAAGAGGAGAGCGGCGCGGGCCAGCGAGCGAGCCAGATCGAGGAGGCGATCCGGACCAAGCTGTCGGAGCTGGGGAGCTTCCTTGCCGATCACGGCGAGAGCGCGCCCACTGATGCAGCCTCCGCACGCGCCGGGATCCGGAAGCTCGCCAATCGCGACCAGGCCCTTCGCGCTGCGCGCGCGAAGCAGGCGAGCGCCAGACAGGCGATCCGCGAGATCGACGAGGACATCGCTGGAATCGAAAGCGCCATCTCCGGCATCTACGAGCAGGCTGCGCTCGAGCCGGGGGATCGCGTGGGCCTCGCGCAGCTCATCGAGCAGCTAGGGCACTACGGCGAGCTGCGGAGGCAGTCCGACGGCTTGGCGACCAGCATCAAGCTCACCGGGACCAGCCTCGAATCAGCCGGCGAGGCCGACCTCGTGGAGCGCGATGCTGCGCGGCTCGAACAGGAGCAGCGCGACCTCGCGGCGCTGGCCGGGGAGTTGCCGGATCTGACGAACGAGGTCGCGGACATCCGCGCCGAGGTCAAGCAAGCCCGCGAAGGGCACGCGCTGGAGGAGATCCTCGATTCGCGCGCCGCCGCCCTGGCCCACCTTCGAGAGCGGCAGGATGAGGCACTGCGTGCATCCGCGGGGCGTTTCCTCATCGATTCCGTGAAGCGCGAGCACGAGACCATCCAGATGCCGGAGGTCCTCAAGCGAGCGCGGAAGCTCTTCGCCACGTTCACCCACGACGCGTACGAACTCCGCGTGGCCCCGGAGGAGCATGGATCTTTCGTCGCGATCGAGACGCGAACGGGTACCGGGAAGCGGCCGGATGAACTCTCGGACGGCACCCGCGCCCAGCTTCTGCTGGCGGCGCAGCTGGCCTTCGGCGAGGAAGTAGAGAAGGGGGCCCGGCTCCCGCTCTTCCTGGATGAGGCCCTCGACCACAGCGATCCCGAACGCTTCCACGCCATCGCGAAGAGCCTCGGCCGCATGGTGAAGGATGAAGATCGCCAGATCCTCTATCTGACCAACGATCCCAGCGACGCCGCTCGCATCCAAGCGGCGCTCCGGGAGGAGGGCTGCACCCCGGCCCGTCAGATCGACCTGGCGGAGATCCGCAAGCGCGCTGCCGGCATCTTCCGTCCCGCCGATGTAGACGTGCCGCCGCTGCCCGCCGTGCCCGATCCAGCCGGAGAGACGCCGGAGCGCTATGCGGTCCAGCTGGGCGTCCAGCCGCTCGATCCGCGGCGGGGCCCTCGAGACCAGCACCTCTTCCATTTGCTCTGGGACGATCTTCCGCTTCTGTACCGGCTTCTCCAGAGACGGCTCGAGTACGTTGGCCAATGGGTCACCCTGTCGGATGGCGGATCCAGACTGGCGCGCGGCCTCGCCGGCACGACGGCCACCGGGACACAGCTGGACGCGCGCGCCGCGCTCCTGAACGAGTTCTGTCGGAGCTGGGGCGAGGGCCGGGGCCGGCCGGTCGACCGCGATGCAATCGAGCAGAGCGAAGCGATCAGCGAGCGCTACCGCGGCCGAGAACCTCGAGGCCTTCCTGATCGAAGAGGGGTACATCGACCGCCGGCCCATCCTGACCGTGCCCGAGATCGCAGCTCGCGTGATGGCAACGCCCGCGGCCGCCGACCTCCCGGACGCCCTGGCCGGCGAATGCGTCCACCGCTGGTGGCAGCTCAGCGAGCGCCGGCCCGCGGACGAAGACTGAGGCGGGGAACGAGGGCAACCCCGCGGGCGTCAACGCGGATACGTGACGTACACCTGGGTGTAGTACCAGGTGCCGTCGGTGCTGCGGGCGACGCCCAGGCCGGTGGCGTTGAAAGCGGGTGCCAGCAGGTTGTCCCGGTGCACCGGCGACAGCAGCCAGCCCTGGAGGATCTCGTGGTTGGGGTCCGCGCGGCTGGTCATGCCCACGTTCTCGCCGGCCAGGGTGAAGCCATCGGCGCCGGCGCGCTGGATGCGGTGGACGGGGTTCAGGCCCTCCGGCGTGTCGTGGGACATGTAGCGGCGTGTCGCCATGTCCCGGGAGTGGGCGCGGGCGGCACGATCCAGCTCTTTCGTGCGCTGCAACGGGCCGCGATGGTGCTGGACGCGGGTGCGGTTCACGGCCTCGTACAGCTGCGTCTCCAAGGCCGCCAGCTCCGCGTCTGCGGGGCTGGGCTCACCGTGGGCGGGTCTTGGATGCACCAGCGGCCCCAGCAGCCACAGGGCGGCCGCGAAGCCCGCCAGGAACAGGATCGCCCGGGGAACGCTGTTGGGCACGTGGGCTACTCCCGGAACGTCTGCGGGCTGACCGCCTCGTCCTCCACCAGCGGAAGCTCGCTGCGCGAGAGGTCGGCCAGTGCCTCGTCGGTGAGAAGCTCGCGGCGGGAGAGCCGCCCGCCCTCGTAGTGGGAGCGGATGTCCACAGCTCCGTCGCCGTCCGAGTCCTCGTCGCGACGAACCACCTGGCCCGCCGGATCGTACCAGGTGACCCGGTCCGGTCGTCCGTCGGCGTTGCGGTCCTCTTCCTCGCGGATGAGGCGCCCGTCCTGGTAGAGATCCAAGCGATCCTTGAAGCCGTCGCTGTCCGTGTCGCGCTCCGTGCGCGCGATCTCGCCGCCGCGGTAGAAGGACCAGGAATCGGCTGCGCCGTCGTTGTCGTTGTCCACCCGCTTGCGCACGACCTCGCCGTCGCGGTACTGCGCCCAGGAATCCAGCTGACCGTCGGCGTTCAGGTCCTCTTCGATGCGGCGGACCTGGCCTTCGTCGTCGTAGTACACCGTCTTGTCCGGAGCGCCGTTGCCGTCGGCGTCGTGCACCTCGCGGACCACGCGATCGCCCTCCTTGAAGGACCAGAAGTCGGGTCGCCCGTCGCCGTTGCGGTCCTCGACGTGATCGGCCAGCCCCTTCGGCTCCGGCTGGGCACGGGGAATCAGCGGCGCGGGGGCCGGAAGGCCGGTCGTGTCGGCTCCCGCCTTGGCGTGGTTCCCGCGCAGGCGGGCCAGCTCCTCGGCGATGGAGAGGCGCCCGGACGAAGGCGCCGGCGCCGACGCGGAGGGGGTGGCGGCGGACTGTCCGTAGGCCGGGGCCGGGGGGGCCGCCATGGCGAGCTGGCGCTCCAGCTCGCCGAGCCGGGCCTGCTCTTGCATGGCGTGGGCCTGCTCGCGGGTCGCGGGCATCGGCATTCCGGGCGCTCCGGGGGCCGCTCCCATGCCGGCTGCTGCGGCTTGCTGGGCCGGGTCGACTTCGGAGGCCTTCTTCTTGGCCATCTGGTCGAGCTTGCGGCCCAGCTTCTTGAAGGGAGCCGCCGCGATGGCGAGGGGCGCGCCCAGGTACTTCATGTACGTGGGCTTCGACTTCTGCCGCACCTCCCCGGTGTTGTCGATCGTGGACCCGCCGAAGCTCTGGAAGCGGTTCGGGTTGGGCGCCGCCTGTGCGTAGGGCGCGGCCTGTCCCTGCGCGTAGCCGGGCTGGCCGTAGGGGGCTGCGCCGTACGCGGGCTGCCCCGGTGCGGGCGCGGGGTAGGGCGGCTGCTGCCCCTGCGGGGCCCAAGGCGGCGCGGTCGGCCGTGCGCCGTAGGGCGAGGCCTGGGTCCGCATGGGCGGAGCCTGCTGGCCCGGCATCAGGATCGTCGCGGACACGCCGTGGTCGACGACCGGGTGCTTGTCGGTGCTCTTGGTGATGTCCATGCTGTTGCACCCGGCGGTCAGGAAGACGGCCAAGGGAGCAAGCAGGCGCAGGGGGAGCTTCATGGCAGGACCTCTCGATGCACATCCACACCCCCGATCGGTGCAAGAACCGTGCGCCCGACCCTGCTCCCGCTGAACTCCCTGGGAGAACGGCGGCTTGCTGTGCACGCTTGCGCCCGCGTTGCCGACGGGGAGACCGGCAGCTTGGGAAGGGGAGTTCCCAATCACTCCCCTGCACGTGAGACGCGGGAATCAGCCCTGGGATTCGGTCTCGTCGTCGCGGCCGATGCGGGCCACGGCCAGGGTCGCCAGCAGGCCGAGGCCCACCAGGCCCAGCGAGGCCGCGGCCTGGCCCGCCGTCGGGCGGAATCCGACCACGGGCCAATCCTCGGGCTCCACCTCGGCGGCCGCCTCCGCGCTGAGCACCGCGCCCTTCAGGGTGTCTCCCGGCTGCGGCGCGACGCCTTCCTGGAACGGCCACAGGCCCACCACGGCGCCCAGCAGGAGCCCCAGCAACGCGCCCAGGGTGGGATGCGCGTGGTGCTGCAGCAGCCAGCGCACCGCATTGCTCACCCCGACGACGCCGATCACCACTCCCACGCCCAGGGGAATCAGGACCCCCAACGCGTCCAGTGCCGGGGCGAACTGCTGCGAGCCCAGCGCCGCGCCGGCGCTCAGGACCCCTTCGCGGATCGCATCGGCCGTTGCCAACAGCCCGACCTTGAAGTCGTCGATGGCGTCCAGGATCGTGATGTACTGGCCCAGCAGGAGCAGCAGGTAGCCGCCGCTGATGCCGGGCAGGATCATCGCGCTGGCGCCCGCGAGACCCGACACGAAGGCCAGCGCTGCGCTGCGGTCAGCGCCGGCTCCGGCCGGGCTCGCGAAGGCCATCACGGCCATGACGGCGAAGGCCGCGGCCGCCGAGATCCAGACCGACCGCGAAGGGGGCTGTGCCAGTCGCCAGACCAGGGGCACGCCACCCAGGGTCAGGCCGATGAACAGGCTGTACATGATCCAACGGCGCTCGACGACGAGCTCCTTGATCGGCCCCGCCAGGGACGCGATCGCCAGCGCGGCGGCTCCTGCCACCACGCCCAGCAGCAGCAGCGAACGCCAGCGGAAGCGCAGCGTGGTGAGCTCCGCGATGGCGGTGATGAAGCCCGTGTAGACGCCCGCAGCCAGCAGCATGGTGCCGCCGCTGATTCCGGGCACCAGGTTGGCCAGCCCCATGAGCGATCCGCCCAGGGCCGCGCGCAGCACGGCGCGGGATGAGGGAGCGGGGATCGGATCCGGCAGGGCGTCGAGCCCGTCTTGCATGCAGTCCTCCGGCCAGGGGCGGCCAACTGTAGCAACGCTCCCCACCCTCACAGCCTCGACCCCGCTACCCTGCGACGGCGTGTGTGGACGCTTCACGTTGCGTGGCTCGGGCGCCCAGGTGGCCGAGCACTTCGGCCTGGCCGACGCGCCGGACCTCGAGCCCCGCTACAACGTGGCGCCGGGCCAGGACGTGGCCGTGGTGCGGGCGGCGGCGGCGGACCGTCGGATCCTGGAGGAGCGACGTTGGGGCCTGGTGCCGCGCTGGGCCAAGGACCCCGGTATCGGCGCGCGCATGATCAACGCGCGCAGCGAGACTGCGGCCACCAAGCGCGCTTTCGGTCCGGCCCTGCGCCGCCGGCGCTGCCTGATCGCGGCCGACGGCTTCTACGAGTGGAGCGGCGCTCCGGGCCAGCGCGTTCCGTTCCACCTGGCCCTCGCCCAGGATGGCCTGTTCGGCATGGCAGGCCTCTACGAAACCTGGCAGGGGCCCGGCGGCGAGATCGTGGAGTCGTGCAGCATCCTGACCCGGGACGCGGATGCGGTGGTGCGCGCGATCCACGAGCGCATGCCCGTCCTGCTGCCGCCCGCAGCCTATGCCGCCTGGCTCGATCCGGAGCCTCTGGAGCCCGACGCGCTGGAAGCCCTGCTGGGGCGACCCCGGCAGGACCCGCTTCACCTCACGCCCGTATCGACCCGGGTCAACCGGGTGGAGTTCGACGATGCGGGCTGCCTCGAGCCGCGCGCGGATCCTCCCCAGGCCTCGCTCTTCTGAACGCTGTCCGCGTGCGCACGCCTCCTGCACCTTCCGGTACACCCGCGCGGCACGGTAGGACGCGAGCGTACGCCGCGCGCTGGCACGCGCCGTGCAGCGTCGCACCGCAGAGGAGGTGCTGCATGTGGCTGCGTGTGGATGTCTACGAGGAAGCGGAAGCGATCGTGCTGGAGGCCGAGGCGCCCGGGCGCACGCGGGAGGACCTGTGGGTTCGTGCGACCGGCGCCAGCGTCTGGATCGCCGGCGCCGCCGACGAGCCTGCCGGCCGGGAGCGACGCTACCACCGTCGAGAGCGGCGCACCGGAACGCTGCGCCGTGAAGTTCCGCTTCCGGCGGCCGTGGATCCGAGTCGTGGACGCGCATGGCTCAGCCGAGGCGTGCTGCGCGTGCGGCTGCCTCGCGTGGCCGCGTGCAAGTCCACTTGCGCGGAGGTCACGTTGCTCGAGCCGCTCGCGCGTTCCGAGGTGTGTGAAAACGCATAGGGCAAACGCCTTCAGGTGAATGCGACGCGCACGACGCGGGTTTCGAACCGCGAGACGACGTGGGAACACAGGTTGACCCGCCGGCACGAGGGTCGCAGGCTCGAGTCGGGGGGATGGAGGGCTCCATGGCCGCTCGCATCCTGATCTTGGACGACGAAGCGCTTCTGCTGGAGAGCCTCCGCCGCACGCTGCGCGCGCATCGGCTTCCCGCCGAGGGAACGCGCAGTCCCGAGACGGCACTGGCCCGTCTGAAGCAGCAGCCCTACGAGGTGTTGATCACCGATTTCCGGATGCCGGGCCTGGATGGAATCGAGGTGCTGCAGCGCGCGCGCCGCATCCGCCCCGCGTGCGAGGTGGTGCTGATGACGGGACACGCCACGGTGGAGCTGGCGAGGCGGGCGTTGCTGCGCGGCGCGGTGGACCTGCTGACGAAGCCCTTCTCGCCCGAACGCGATCTGGTGCCGCTGCTGCAGCGACTGCTGGCCGAGCGGCTCGAATCCGAGCCGGGGGCGGAACGCGCCCCCGGGCTGACGTCGGTCGTGGGTGTGGGCGCCGCGATGGAGGCCGTACTGGAGCGCGCGCGCAAGGTGGCCCGCTCGGAAACGACGGTTCTGCTCTGCGGCGAGTCCGGCACGGGCAAGGAGGTGATTGCCGATCTGATCCACGCGCTGTCCTCGCGAGCGGACGGTCCGCTGGTGAAGGTGAACTGCGCTGCGTTGCCGGCTCCTCTCCTGGAGAGCGAGCTCTTCGGTCACCGGCGAGGGGCGTTCACCGGCGCCGACAGCGATCGGCCGGGCCTGTTCGAGGGCGCCGACGGCGGCACGCTGTTGCTCGACGAGGTGGGCGAGCTGGCGGTGGAGATCCAGGCCAAGCTGCTGCGGGTGCTGCAGGACGGCGAGGTGCGCCGGGTGGGAGACCTCGAGGCGCGGCGCGTGGATGTGCGCGTACTGGCGGCCACCAACCGCGATCTCCCCGAGGCCGTGCGGCGCGGCGCGTTTCGCGCGGATCTGTACTACCGGTTGGCCGTGGTGCCGTTGCCCCTTCCGCCGCTGCGCGCGCGGCCCGAGGACCTGCCGGCCCTGGTGGCGCACCTGGCCGGACGTCTGGCGCCCGGCGTGCCGGTCCGGGTGCAGGCCGAGGCGATGCGCCTGCTCGGCGCCTACGACTGGCCGGGCAACGTGCGCGAGCTCTCCAACGCGCTGGAGCATGCGCTGACCCTGGGTGACGGCGTGCGCGTGCGCGTGGAGGACCTGCCCGTGGCGCTGCTGGAGACACGCTGCGATGCGGCGCGTCCAGAGGACCTGCAGACCCTGCAAGGCCTCGAGCAGCGCTGCATCCTGCAGGCCCTGGCCCGCACCGGCGGCAACCGCACCCGTGCAGCGCGCCTGCTGGGGATCACGCGGCGCACCCTGGGCTACCGGATCCGCAAGTACGGCCTGGAAGCGCAGCTGGATCGGCCGGCACCGGCGGCAGAATGGACGCCGCAGGCGGCTTCCCTGGTGTAGAACTGGGGGATGGAGCAGGGGGGGATTCCGAAGCCGGCCGGGCGCGCCAGGCTGCGCCGGGCGTTGCTGGCCGTCATCGGCGTGCTCTACGTGGTCTCGATTCCCTGGTACCGAACCCCGGGAGCCGAGCCGGAGCTTTGGCTGGGCCTTCCCGACTGGGTTGCGATCGCCGTCGGCTGCTACGCAGCGGTCGCGGTGCTCAACGCGGCCGCCTGGCTGCTCAGCGACGTCCGCGATGGCGCGGATGGCGAAGGGGCTGCGGAGTGAGCCCGGGCGCGCTGGGCCTGACAGCGCTGATCGTCTACCTGGCGGTGCTGGTGGCCGTGGCCGAGCGGGCGCGCCGCGCCCGGGTCGACCTGACCCCGGTGGACCACTTCCTGGCTGGTCGCCACCTGGGTGTGTTCGTGCTCTTCCTCACCCTCTACGCCACCGCCTACAGCGGGAACTCGTTGCTGGGCTACCCCGCCGAGGCGTACCGGCGCGGCTACTCGTGGATCATGGCCACGGGCTTCATGATGTCGATCGTGGTCGTGTTTCACGCATTGGTGCCGCGCCTGCGACCCCTGTCCGTGCGTCACGGCTTCGTGACCCCGGGCGACTACATACGATTGCGCTTCCGCGGCCAGCCGCGCGTCGACACACTGCGCCGTGTGGTCGCCGTCCTGATGACGATCGCGCTGGGCAACTTCCTGCTGGCGCAGTTGGTCGCCATGGGGCTGGTGGCCCACGAGTTCACCGCAGGACTGCTGCCCTACTGGGCGGGTGTGGTGGGCCTGGCGGGCATGATTCTGCTGTACGAGACGCTCGGCGGCATGCGGGCCGTGGCCTGGACCGATGCGGCCCAGGGCATCCTGATGCTGTGCGGTCTGGGCGCGCTGCTCGTCTGGCTGCTGGGCGAAGCCGGCGGCCTGGCCGCCGCCACCCGCGGCGTGGCCACGGTGCGCCCCGAAGCGGTCGCGGTTCCCGCCGGTCGCGAGTTGGCGAACTGGGCCTCCACCATCGTACTGCTGGGCCTGGCCAGCGTGGTCTATCCCCAGGCGATCCAGCGGATCTACGCGGCGCGCAGCGGCAGCGTGCTCAAGCGCTCGCTGGCCCTGATGACGTTCATGCCCCTGGTCACCACCCTGGTGGTGACCTTGATCGGCCTGGCGGCCATCCCGCGCTTTGCCGGGCTGGGCGCGCTGGAGGCGGACGTCGTGATGCCACGGCTGCTGGCCGAGTGGACCGCCCAGGGGCTCGGCAGCGCGGCCCTGGCGACGCTGGTGTTCCTGGGCGCGCTGGCCGCGATCATGTCCACCGCCGACTCGGTGCTGCTGTCGCTGGGCTCGCTCGTGGCCGAGGACCTCTTCGACCGGCCTCGGGAGGCGACCGAGACTACCCGCTTCGGCAAGCGCGCGGCCGCGGCAGCCATGCTTCTGGCCGTGCTGCTGGCGCTGGTACCCGAGCTGCGGCGCACGCTGTGGCGCCTGATCGAGCTGAAGATGGAGCTTCTGATCCAGTGCGTTCCCTGCTTCCTGCTGGCGTTGCACTGGCCCCGGCTGCGGGCCGCCCACCTGCTGGCGGGTCTGGCGGTGGGCACCGCTTTCGCGGTCGGCCTGGCGCTGGCCGGTCAGGCCCGGCTGGGCGGGGTCCACGTGGGCGTACTGGGCCTCGCGCTGAATACCGCGGTCTGCTGCCTGCTGGCGTGGCGGAGCGATCCCGCGCCGGCTGGCTGAGCGATCCGGGCGGCGGCTTGCCCTTCGGGCCGAGAGCGAATAGGTTGGCCGCGTCCCATGGCCGATCGCCTCCAGAGCGAGCTGGCGCGTCGGGGTCGCTCGGCGTTCGTGCTCGGCGTCAGCGTGCTGACCGCCGGCACCCTGATCTATTACGCGCTGGGCTGCGTGGCCGGCCTCAATGCGGGCTACGGCAAGCGGCTGCTCTCGCTGTCGGACGACCGCTGGGAGATCACGGAGTGCCTTTACGCCGCGGCCATCACGATCACGACCGTGGGCTACACGGACGTGCTGGGCACGGAGCAGCTGGAGATCTGGCAGGACGACGAAGGCCGCCACCGCTGGGTCAGCTCGACGGATCCCCATCAGGACCCGGGCTTCGACGAGGCCAGCGCCACCCTGCTGCGCGACTGGTCACCGGCCACGCGGCTGGTGAGCGTCCTATTGGCCATCATCGGCATCGCCTTCTTCCTCTATGTGGTTGCGCAGATCACCTCGTTCTTCGTGGAAGGCGCCTACGAAGAGCTCTGGTACACGAACCGATCGCGGCGTCGCGCGGCGGGGCTCAGCAATCACGTGATCGTGTGCGGGGCCGGCGAGCACGGCCACTACCTGCTCGGAGCCCTGGGCGAGGCGGGGATTCCCCGCGTGGCCATCGAGCAGGACAACGCCGTGGTGACGGCGGTCCGCGCCCGCCACCCCGACGTTCCCGTCCTGGCCGGAGACGCCACGGACGAGGAGACGCTGAAGCTCGCCGGGCTCGAGCGGGCCCGAGGGATCATCACGGTGCTGGGCGAGGACGGCCTGAACGTGGTCGCGGCGGTGACCGCGCACCAGCTGCGGCCCGGGTTGCGGGTGGTGAGCCGGGGCTTCGGCCGGGTTTCGGCGCGCCGGCTGGCGGCGGCCGGCTGCGCGGTGGTGGTGTCGGGGCGCCTGGCCGCCATGCGCCTGGCCAGCGCGCTGGTGCGGCCGACCGCCGTGGAGTTCCTGGACGAGGTGCTCAGGCCGCGGGATGCGGACTCCCTGCGCCTGGAGGACGTGCGGGTCGGTGCGTCCTTCGCCGGCCACCGCGTGGCCGAGTCCGACAGCGTGGGTGTCGTTCCGCTGGCGCTGCGCAAGGCCGGCGGCAGCAACACGATCTACAACCCGGATGACGAGGAGCGCTTCAGCGAAGGCGACCTGATGACCGTGATCGGCACGCCCACCCAGCTCCAAGAGCTGAGGGGCATGCTCGGCAGCGCCGGTGCCGGCGCCGACGTGGTCGAGGGCCCCCTGGAGCTGGAGGTGCTGGACGCGCCCAACGCCAAGGACTTCTCCGCGGGAGCGCGAGCGGGATCTCTCGACAACCACTACGTCGTCTGCGGCGCGGGCGAAACGGGTGCGTGGATCGCGCGGGAGCTCTACTGCACGGAGCGGCCGTTCGTGATGATCGACCGCAACCCCGAGGTGCTGGAAGCGCTCCGCGTGGACATGCCGGAGATGGTCGCCGTGGAGGGCGACGCCGTGGACCCGGAGACCCTGACGCGCGCCGGCATATCCACGGCCCGGGGATTGGCTGCGATGCTGCCGAACGACCGCAGCAACCTGCTCAGCGTGGTAACGGCGCTCCAGGCCAACGCAGACCTGCGCGTCGTCAGCCTGGTGCACGACGAAACCGCCGAGCGGCGACTTCAGCACAGCGGCGCCACCGTGGTGTCCAAGGGCCGCATCGGCGGCCGGCGTATGGCCGCCGAGCTCTTGCGGCCGCAGCTCACCAACTTCCTGGACCGCATGCTGGCGGATCCTCAGGGCGTGCGCGTGGAGAGCGCGCTGGTGCAGGAAGGAAAGCTCGCCGCGGGTCGGGCGCTGCGGGATCTGGATTTCTGGAACGCCACGGGCGTTCGCGTGGTGGCGGTGGTCCCGCCGGGCGAGGGCCTGGAGGGGATGATCTTCGACCCCGAGCCCCACGTGGTGCTCGAGCCGGGTTCGAGGGTCATCGTGATCGCGAGCCCTGCAGAGCTGGAGCGCGTGGTGAATCTGGTGGGGATCCCCGAGTGAGCCCGCCGTAAAGAAGACCCTGGCAATCGCAGCGCCAGCGCTGGTTTCGGAGTCCTCGTGGCGCGCGTCCTGACGGCCGAGGCTGCCGTCGAGTGCGAAGCCTGCATGGGGGCCCCTATGCGGGGCGCCGCGCCTGCGCCAGCGTGGCCGCTCCGGACCCCAAGTGGCCGGCGCCGCAGTAGGCCCCTACGTTACGCACGCGTGAAGATGGTTCGACTCGCGATCGACTTCGAGAACCCGGCCTCCGAGTGGTGGGAGTCCGGCGGCCGGGATCTGTGGGACAGCCTGGCCGAGGGCTTCGACAACAATGACGTGGTCCTGGACGAGTCGCTGGCGCTGTCCTGGCTGGCGCAGGCGGCACAGGTGCCGGGCTGGAAGGGCGGGCCGGAGTACGCGCCGCACCCGGTGAACCTGAAGGAGCTCGATCCCGACGAGGAGGTCTGAGCGGGCTCCATGGGCCTCGAGGGCGAGTCGCGCGACCGGATCCTGGATCGGCTGGACTCCGAGACCTTCGACTGCGCGGTGATCGGCGGTGGGATCACCGGGGCTGGGATCGCCCGCGAAGGCGCCCTGCGCGGATTGCGCGTGGCCCTGCTGGAGGCCTCGGATTTCGCGGCCGGCACGTCTGGGCGCTCCTCCAAGCTGGTGCACGGTGGCCTGCGCTACCTGGCGCTGGGGGACATCGTCACGGTCCGGCAGACGGCGCTGGAGCGCAAACGCATCCATCGCCTGGCGCCGCACCTGGCGGAGCCGCGCTGGATGCTGGTGCCGGTGCGGTCGCGAGCCGGTCTGGCCAAGATGCGTGTCGGCCTCACCACCTACGAGAAGCTGGGCTCGGTGGAAGAGGCGGATTTGCACCACAACTGGGGTGGCGACGAGCTGGCGCGGGGAGAGCCCGCGCTGAACCGCGAGGCCTACCCCTTTGCGTGTCGTTACCGCGAGTACTTGACCGACGACGCGCGCCTGGTGCTGGCCAATCTGCGGGCCGCCGCCGCCGCCGGTGCAGCGGTGCTCAACCACGCCTCGGTGGACGCGATCCCCCGCGTCGGCGACCGCGCCTGCGGCGTCGAGGCGACCTGCACGCGCAGCGGGCGTCGGGTGCGCGTGCGCGCGCGCTGCGTGATCAACGCCGCCGGCCCGTGGGTCGATGCCGTTCGCGCCCTCGAGGATCGCGCCGCGCCGCCGCGGCTCCAGCTCTCCAAGGGCGTGCACGTGGTGCTTCCGCGCGAGTCATTGCCGGTTGAGAACATCTGCGTGTTCAACACTCCGGACCGCCGCTCCATCTTCGCAGTGCCCCGTGGCGAAGTGGTCTACGTGGGAACCACCGACACCGCCTATGAAGGCGACACGGCCTGGCCGCCGATCCTGCGCCAGGACGTGGAGTACCTGCTGGCGCCCCTGGCGCGTTACCTCAGTGTGACCCCGCCGGACGCAAGCCAGGTGGTGGCAGCCTGGGCCGGCTTGCGACCGCTGATCGCCGCGCCGGGCAAGCCGCCCACGGAGATCTCGCGCAAGGACGAGGTCTGGACCGGACCTGCCGGCGTCGTGACGATCGCTGGAGGCAAGCTGACGGGCTATCGGCCCATGGCGCGGGCCACCCTGGAGCGGGCGGCCGACGAGGCGGGCCTGCGCCTGCGCGAGGCCCCGGACGAGGAGCCGCCGCTGCCGGGCGGGGATCTCGGGGCGGACCTGGACCGGGAGGCCGCCGCTCTCCACAGCGAGGCCGGAGTGCCCGTCGCCTGCGCGCGGCGCCTGGTGCGCCTCTATGGCTCCGAGAGCGCCGACGTGCTGGCGCTGGGCAATGCGCCGCTCTGCCCCGAAGACCCCAACGTCCTCAGCGGCGAGGTGGACTGGGCCGTAGCCCGGGAAGGGGCCCTGGACCTGGAAGACCTGGTGTATCGACGCCAGCGCTGCGCGCTCTACGATCCCGCGGCGCGAGAGGCGGTGCTGGAGCCGGCGGCGGCGCGCATGGCGACGCTGCTGGGCTGGGATGCCGCCCGGCGTGGCGCAGAGGTGGATGCGGTGAGGCAACGCCTGGCGGACGACCTGGCGTTTCAGAAGGAGACGACGCTGTGACCGAGGGGATCGAAGGCTTGAGGCAGCGCCTGGGTGATCCCCCGCTGGCCGTGGTGGATCCCGCAGGGCTCTTCAACCCGGGCGTGCTGATTCCCGAGGGCGAGTAGCGTGGCCGGCGAGCTACTGCTGGCGCTGGACCTGGGTACGACCCACGCCCGCGCCCTGCTCGTCGATGCGGATGGGCAGGTGCGCGGCCGCGCCCTGCAGCGCCTGGCCGTGCATTTTCCGGCTCCCGGCCGCGTGGAGCAGGATCCCGAGGAGTTCGCCGCCGCGGCAGAGGCGCTGCTTCCCGCCGCGCTGTCGGAAGCCGGGGCCGTTGCCGCGGACGTGGCCGCCATCGGCATCGCCACCCAGCGCGCCACCGCCCTGGCCTGGGATGCCGAGACCGGCGTGCCCCTGGCGCCGGCGCTGAGCTGGCAGGACCAGCGCCCGCGGGAGATCGCCGACTGGCTACGCGCGCGCGGGGCGCCGTTCTCGTCGCAGGCGGCGGCCAGCCGCTTCGCCTGGTGGCTCGAGCGCGAGCCCGCCGTGCGCCGTGCCGCGCAGCAGGGTCGCCTGCGCCTGGGAACGCCCGACGCCTGGCTGGAACGACGCCTCGGCGGAGAAGCGCTCACCGACCCGGGGCAAGCGATGTGCACCGGCCTCTACGACCCCGGGCGCGGCGACTGGTCCGAGGTCCTGGTGGAGCGCTACGGCCTCGAGTGTGCCTGGCTTCCGCGCATCGTTCCCACCAGCGCCGTGCGCAGCGAGACGCGAACGGCACTGCTGGGCGCTCCGGTGGCTCTGGGCGCGCGGGCCGGAGACCAGCAGGCGGCGGCCTTTGCCCAGGGCGTCCACGACCCGGGCAAGGCGAAGCTCACCCTGGGTACGGCAGCCATGCTGGACGTCCACACCGGCGGCGCCCCGACGGCGTCGCCGACCGGCGCGATTCCGATGCCGCTCTGGCGCCTCGACGACGGCAAAGAAGCTTGGTGTCTGGAGGCGCACGCGGTGACCGCGGGCGCTGCGGTCGAGTGGCTGGTGGCGCTGGGCGTCCTGGAGCGCGCTGAGGACCTGGACGCGCTGGCTGCGGGCGTGCCCGATGCCGGAGGCGTCGTGGTAATCCCGGCCTTCCAGGGCCTGGGTACGCCGTTCGCCGACGAGGCGGCGCGCGGGTTCGTTGGCGGACTCACGCGCGGCTCGACCCGAGCCCACCTGGCCCGCGCGCTGGTCGAGGGCCTGGCCCAGCGCTGCGCCGACCTGTGCGAGGCGCTGCCCATGAAGAACGGCCCGCTGCCCGTGGATGGTGGGCTCTCGCGCAGTGATCTGCTGCTGCAATGCCTGGCCGATCTCTCGGGCCGCGCCGTCGAGCGCGCCGCCGAGTCCGAGACCACGGCGCTCGGCGCCGCCTGGCTGGCGGGTCTGGCCGCGGGTTGTCTCGAGAGCCCCGAAGCCTGCCAAACCCTGCGCGCGGCGCCGCGACGTTTCGAGCCCGGGCTCGCAGAGGATCGGCGCAGGGCCGCGCGCGAACGCTGGGGGCGGGTCCTGGAGCGCGCGCGCAGCCGGCCGGTTGACGCGACAGCGGCGTCCGCGTAGAAGGACCGCAGCGTGAGAGGCGGCGAGGCGCGCGCTTCGAGCGGGAATCCGTGCGCCTGATCTTCCGCCGCGAGCGCCTGCGCGCGCTGGGCTAGGAGCCTGACGCTTCTACGAACCGCCCAGCTCTTCGTGGACGGTGCGACGCACCCGCTCCGCCAGATCGCCGAAGACCCGGCGCTTGGTGGCTGCGAAGGCGGGGCCGGGCAGCGCGGTCAAGCGCGTCGCTTCCCCGACGGCAGTCTCCAGGAGGTCTTCCGCATCGACGGTGAGGTCCAGGTAGCCGGCGTCCACTGCGCCCTCGGGCGCGTAGATCTCGGCCTGGGCCACGGCCCGGGCGAAGTGGCGCTTGGAGAGCCGCGCCTGCGCCATCTCGACGGCGAAGTGGGGCAGGGTCATACCGATCGCCACCTCGTTGAGGCCGATCTTGAAGTCGCCGCGCGCCCCAACACGCTGATCCGACGCCAGCAGGGCCAACGCTCCGGCCGCCAGCGCGTGTCCGCTGCACGCCGCCACGATCGGCTTCGGGTGCTCCAGCATGCGCGCGAAGAGCTCCGCGCCGGCGATCACCAGGCCGCTCATGGCCTCGGCGCCGGAGCGCATGACCGACAGGTCGAAGCCGGCCGAGAAGCGACCGGGGCGCCCGACCCAGACCACGGCATCGGCCTCCTGCTCGGCGCGGTCCAGCGCCGCGCCCAGGGCATCGATCGCCGTCGGTGACAGGGCGTTCGCTTTGCCGTCGTCCATGTGCAGCACGGCGATGCCGTCTCGCTGCTCGTAGCGAACCACTTCTTCCGCCATGTCTTTCGCTCCTCGTGTCAGAATCGGGAGGCTGTGAGGGTCACGTCGGACCGTTCCCAGGCCTTCTCGAAACCCTTCTCCACCAGCTCCGCCTCGGCCTCGCGACCCTGCACACGAAGCGACTGCGCCAGCCCGAAGAGGGACCAGCCGGTGTTCGGGTAGCGACGCAGATCCTCGCGGTACACGGCCTCGGCCTCGGCGGGGCGATCGGCCTCCAGCAGGATCGCGCCCAGGCTCTGGCGCAGGGACATGTGCCAGCGCGGGGGCTCCGTGTAGACCATGGAGTCCTGCACGGCGATCCCGGCCTCCAGGTCGCGCACGGCGGTGTTCGGATCCCCGCTGGCCGCGGCCAGCTCACCGGCCAGCTGGGCGCGCGCGAGGGCCAGGTAGCGCGAGGCGGGCTCACCCGTGAGGTCCTGGGCAGCCATGTCGTCGGCTCCGGCGATCGCCTCCAGTGCGCTCAACTCGGTTCGCGCACCCCGCAGATCGCCCTTGCGCAGCAGGGCCAAGCCGCGCGCGAAGTGCCACACGCCGCGGGAGTAGCGCTGCGACTCGGGTGGCGCCGGCTCGCCCAGCACGGCGTCCCACTGGCCGAAGCGCGCCAGGGTCTGGATCGGAATCGGCTTGAACTGCTCGACGAAGGGGAAGCTCGTCACCAGTGAGTCCGGCACCTGGGACTCCAGCTTGCGCGCGCTCATCAGCGCCAGCCCGCTGGAGCCGCCCTCGGAGGCGGCGGCCCACAGGAAGTGGATGTTGTGCGGGTAGTAGGCGGCGGCGTAGATGCCCCGCGCGCCGCACCAGGCGAAGTAGGCCTCGTCCGCCGCGGCCGCGCGCTTGTTGATGTCCTCGGCGCGGTCGTACATGCCGACGCGCCAGTAGATGTGCGAGGGCATGTGCACCAGGTGGCCCGCGTCGGGCGCCACGTCCTGGAGCCGGTCGGCTGCAGGCAGCGCCCGGTCCGGCGTGTGCGAGGCCTCCACGGCGTGGATGTAGTAGTGGTTCGCGCCCGGGTGCTGGGGGTCGCGCTCCATGGCGAACTCGAGCAGCCGCTCGATCTCCGGCGTCTCCGGCGCCGGCTTCCCGTCCAGGGAGTAGAGCTGCCAGGGCCGCAGGTCCATCAAGGCTTCGGCGTAGAGGGTGGCCGCATCCACGTCGTCGGGGTGCTTGCGGTGAAGCTCGGCCATGGCGTCGGCGTAGGCGCGGTCGAGCGTCGCCCGAGTCGCAGCGCCGGCAGCGGGATCGTCGGAGTAGCGCGTAGTGAGTGCGCGGATGTAGTCCTGCTCGGCAGCGCTGGCACCGGACGCCAGGCTCTCGGCGCGCCGCACCGCGGTCAGGGCCTGCTGCGCGGCTTCGGGGCCCATGGGTGCGTTGATGTTGGGGCCCAGCGCGTAGGCCACGCCCCAGAAGCACATGGCGCACGAGGGATCGATGCGCGCCGCCTCCTCGAAGGAGCGCACGGCGGCGTCGTGGTTGAAGCCGAACGTGAGGATCAAGCCCTGGTCGAAGTAGCGCTGCGTGAGCGCGGAATGGGTGGTCACCGGGTGCTGGTGCGCACCGAGGCCTTCGAAGAGCTTCTGGCGCGAGACCTCGCTGGCCGCCGCGCACGCAGGAGCCCAGGAAGAGCGCTGCGACGAAAGTGATCCGGAGCGAGCCGCGTCGGGTCATGCTTCGGTCCTCCGCGCGGCAGCGTAGGCCATCTGCCGGTGCGAAACCGGCGCGCGCCTGCGGTAGCTTGGCTCGCGAATGCGGACTTGGACGCGGCACGGCGGAGCCTTCGGCCTGGCGCTGGTGTGCCTGGCCGGCGGGGCCTGGGCGCATCCGCTGGCGCCTTCCCTGCTGGAGCTGAGCGAGGGCGGGGAAGGGCGGACCGCGATGACGTGGCGGACGCCCCGGGTCCGGGTGGCCGGAAGCCGCCTCGAGCCCGACACTCCCTCGGGCTGCGCCGTGCTGGGGACGCCGACCCACGCCGTCGAGCGCGGCGGCCACGTGACCCGCTGGAGCCTCGACTGCCCCGACGGGCTGACGGGCCGCCGGGTGGCTGTGCGCGGGCTCGCCGACAGCGCCACCGACGTGGTGGTGCGCGTGGTGCGAGCCGACGGCCGGGCGTCCAGCCGGGTGCTGCGCGGCGAAGCGGCCGCATTCGTGGTGCCCCCAACACCCTCGCGCTTCGAGCCGCTGCGCAGCTACGCGTCCCTGGGTCTCGGACACATCGCAAGTGGCGCCGACCACCTGCTCTTCCTCCTCGGCCTCTTCCTGCTGGTGAGCGGAGGCCGGGCGCTGGTGCTCACGGTGACCGCCTTCACCGCGGGACACGCGATCACGCTGGGACTCGCCGTGCTCGGCGTGGTGAGCGTGCCCGCCGCCCCGGTCGAGGTGGCCATCGCCGCCAGCCTGATGCTCCTGGCGCTGATGCTCTCGCGCGGAGAGCGGCGCCGTCGCGCACCGTTGGTGTTCGCCGGGGGCTTCGGTCTGCTCCACGGGCTGGGCTTCGCCGGCGCGCTGAGCCGGGCCGGGCTTCCCGAAGCCCAGCTGCCGCTGGCACTCTTCTCGTTCCACGTCGGCATCGAGGCGGGACAGATCGCCTTCCTGGCGATCTGTGGGGCGGGGAGTGCCGTACTGCGGCGCTGGGCGCCGCGGCTCGCCGCGTTCGGGCCCCGGGCGCCCGCGTACGGCATCGGCTCGCTGGCTGCCTTCTGGCTCATCGAACGCGTGGCCTCGCTGTGGTGATGTGGGCGTGAGGGCCGTCGTCCTCGCTGCGGGCTGGGCCAGGCGGCTCGGCGCCCTGGGCGCGGGCCGGCCCAAGCCGCTTCTGCCGGTGGGGGAGCGCACGCCCCTCGATTGGGTGGTGGACGCGCTGGAGGCCATCGAGGAAGTGCAGGCCATCGACGTCGTCACCCACGATGCGTACCGGCCCCACTTCGATGCCTGGATGGGGCGGCGCGCCGCCGGCACTGCACTGCGCGTGCGAAGCAATCGAACCCGAAGGCCCCAGGAACGCCTGGGCGCCGTGGGAGACCTCCACCGCTACCTGCAGGAGAACGAGGTGTCGGGTCCGCTGCTGGTCCTGGGAGCCGACATGGTCTTCGACGGCGGGCTTGCAGCGCTGGCCGGCGAGCACCCCGGCGAGCTGGCCATCGCCGTGCACGACGTGGGCAGCCATGAGCGCGTGCGCCAGCTGGCCAGCGTCGAGGTCGGCGCCGACGGCCGCGTGCAGCGCTTCGTGGAGAAGGACCCCGAGCCGCGCACGACCCTGGCGGCGCCCGCCATGTACCGCCTGCCCGCCGATGCCCTGGGCGACGTCGAGCACTATCTGTCGGCGGGCGGTGAGCCCGACAATCTGGGTCATCTGGTGGCCTGGTGGGTCGAGCGCCGCCCGGTTCGCGCCGTGCGCTTGGAAGGGCGCTGGATCGACATCGGCACGCCCGAGGAGTACGAACGCGCCCGGCGCGAGTTCGGCGACGCGTCGGGCTAGACTGCCGCTCCCATGCCGCGCCTGATGATCTCCGCCGATTGCCACGTAACCGAGCCGCCCGATCTGTGGACCACGGGTCTTCCCGAAGGCCTGCGTGCGCGCGGACCGCGGGTCGAGCTCGTCGAGGGGCGCACCTGCCTGCTCGTCGAGGATCGCGTGGCCCGCAAGCTGCCGCCGCTCGGGGACGGCGCGGGGAGCCCGGAGCGGCCCGCCTTCTGGCAGCCCGATGATCCGGCGGCGCGCCTGGCGGCGCTGGAGCGCGACGGCGTCTGGGCCGAGGTGATGTACCCGAACATCGCGTTTTTCTGCACCTACGTCATCGAGGATCCCGCGCTGCAGGCCGCAACGTGCCGCGTCTATAACGACTGGCTGGCGGAACGCTTCGGCGGCTGCGAGCGCGTGGCGGGCGTGGGCCTGGTGCCGGCCCGCGACGTGCAGGCGACCGTGGCGGAGCTGGAGTACATCCGCGCGCGCGGTCTGCGCGCGGCGCTGCTGCCCGCCCACAGCGACGAGCGCCCGTACAACGACGCCGCCTGGGAGCCGGTCTGGGAGGCCGCCGCCGCGCTCGGGCTGCCGCTGTCGTTCCACGCCGGCACCGGCCGCGAGCAGACGCCGGCCCGCGGGCCCGGCGCCGCCGTGGTGAACTACGTCGTGACGGTGGCGGGGCCCATGGAGACGGTGGCCTATCTGTGCGCGTCGGGCGTGCTGGAGCGGCACCCGGAGCTGCGCGTGGGCATGGTGGAGTGCGGCGCGGGTTGGCTGGCGTGGACGCTGGAGGCCATGGACGATGCCTACCGCGAGCATCACGCCTGGGTTCGAGCTGCCGAGCTTCTACTTCCGACGACAGGGCTTCGTCACCTTCCAGCGCGACCCGGTGGGCATTGCGAATCGCGCGCGCACCGGAGAGCGTTGCCTGCTCTGGGGCTCGGACTATCCGCACCCGGAAGGCACCTTCCCCGAGTCACGCAGGGTGGTGGAAGAGCAGTTCGCGGGCGTACCCGAGGCGTCCGCCGAGCGGATCCTGTTTCGTAACGCCGCCGAGCTGTACGGCCTGCCGCTTCCCGCCGGGCGCTGAGCGCTCCGCGTCCCGCCGCTTGTGCGCGAGTGGAACGTGTTCTACTCGTTCCCGATCCCGCGCGACCGCGCGCCCTCCACGTGAGAGGAGTCCCATGTCCGAGCCGCTCGTCCTGGTCGAGAAGGAGGACCGCGTCCTCGTCGTGACGCTGAACCGGCCCGCGAAGAAGAACGCCGTCAACTGCGAGGTGATGTGCCGGCTCTACGACGCCTGGCTGGAGCTCGACGGCGACGGGGACCTGCGCGTCGCCATCCTGACGGGGCGGGGCGACACGTTCTGCGCCGGAATGGACCTGGCGGAGATCGGCAAGCTTCGCAGCGGCGTGACCGACAACGAGTGGATCGAACGCGTGCAGAAGGAGCCCCACGTGATCTTCGGTGCGTGGCTCAAGACCTACCGGCCCACGAAGCCGGTGATCCTCGCAGCCGAAGGGTTCGCTCGCGCCGGCGGCACCGAGATCCTGCAGGGCACCGACATTCGCGTCGCCGGCGAGAGCGCGATGTTCGGCGTGACCGAAGTGCAGCGCGGCCTCTTCCCCATGGCCGGCTCGGCGGTGCGCCTGCGCCGCCAGATCCCCTACGCGATCGCCGCGGAGATGCTGCTGGCCGGGGAGGACCTTCCGGCGCGCCGCGCCTACGACCTGGGCCTGGTGAACCACGTGGTGCCCGATGGCCAGGCGCTGACCAAGGCCCGGGAGATCGCGGGGCGGATCGCGCAGAACGGACCGCTGGCGGTGAAGGCCATCCTTGCCACTCTCCGCGAGACCGAGAGCTTGGCCGAGGAGGAGGCCTTCGGCGTCGAGCAGAAGTACGGCATGCCGGTGATGATGTCGGAGGACGCTGCCGAGGGTCCGCGCGCCTTCCTGGAGAAGCGCGAGCCGGTCTTCAAGGGTCGTTAGTGGACGAGCCGGCCGGCGCCGCTGCTCGTCTTCCGTCGCGTGGTGCGCAGGGCATAGGCAGCAGGCGCGGTTCGCTCTAGAGTGCCTCGGGCATGCCTCCCGACGTTCTCCTCGCTACGGCCTCGCTCGGCGCCTGGCTCTACCTGGTCTTCGGTCACGGCCGCTTCTGGGCCGCCGACCAGCGTCTCGAAGCGGCGCCCGAGCCGGCAGCCTGGCCCGAGGTGGTGGCGGTGGTGCCCGCGCGCAACGAAGCCGACGTCATCGAGCGCACCGTGGGGTCGCTGCTGGATCAGGACTACCCGGGCGCGTTCCGCATCGTGCTGGCCGACGACGAGAGCGAGGACGACACCGGCGATGCGGCCCGGCGTGCGGCGGCGGCGCATCCCCTCGGCGAGCGGCTGTGCGTGGAGCGCACCAAGCCGCGACCGCCGGGCTGGGTTGGAAAGATGTGGGCGGTGCACAGCGGGGTGCAGCGCGCCGGCCAGGAAGCGCCCGAAGCGGCGTACCTGCTGCTGACGGACGCCGACGTGGCGCACTCGCCGGGGAACCTGCGCCGCCTGGTGGCCAAGGCCGAAGCCGAGCGGCTGGACCTGGTTTCGCTCATGGTCCTGCTGACGGCAGAGACACCCTGGGAGCGGCTGGTGGTTCCGGCGTTCGTCTACTTCTTCCAGAAGCTCTACCCGTTTCCCCGGGTCAACGACCCGCGCAGCGGGGTCGCCGGCGCGGCCGGCGGCTGCATGCTGGTGCGACGTACGGCCTTGGCGCGGGTCGGCGGGATCGAGCCCCTGCGCGGCGAGATCATCGACGACTGCGCCCTGGGCCGGGCGCTGAAGCGCAGCGGACCCATCTGGCTGGGACTCAGCCGCACCGAGCGCTCGGTTCGAGGCTACGCAGGATTGGCCGGCGTGTGGAGCATGGTGGCGCGCAGCGCCTTCACCCAGCTTCGGCACTCCTGGCTGCTGTTGGCGGGGACCCTGCTGGGACTGGCGTTGCTCTACCTGGCGCCTCCCTTGCTGGCGCTGGGCGCGCTCTGGGGCGTGTCGGGCGTAGCGGCGAGTCTGGCCGCGGCCGCCTGGATCCTGATGGCCGCGTCGTTCGTGCCGATCCTGGCGCTCTACGGGCGCGCGCCGGCCTGGGGGTTCGCACTGCCGGTGGCGGGCGCGCTCTACGCTGCCATGACCTTCGACTCCGCGCTGCGCCAC